>JALZLC010000201.1 GCA_030858885.1 Actinomycetota bacterium | reverse complement strand
GTGCAGCAGATGGCAGCGGCCGACCCCGAGGCGGTCGTGGTGATCGGCTTTGACGAGTCCGCCCGGATCATCACCTCGATGATCGAGGCTGGTATCGGCCCCGGCGACATCCCCGTGTTCGGCACCGACGGCAACATGGGCAACGCGCTCGGCGAGCAGTTCAAAGGCGAGCCCGGCGCGCTGGAAGGGATGCGGGGAACCACCCCGCTGACCGACCTGTCGAAGGACTTCCGCGACCGCCTGCTGGAGATCGACCCCGACCTGTCGGACTTCAACTACGCCGGTGAGTCCTACGACGCCGCCGTCGTCATCGCCCTGGCCGCCATCGCCGCGGAGTCGGATGCCGGCGAGGCCATCGGCGAACAGATCGCCGGCGTGACCCGCGAGGGCACCAAGTGCACCGACTTCGAGGAGTGCTCGGGTCTCCTGGAAGAGGGCGAAGACATCGACTACGACGGCATCACCGGTCCGATCGACCTCGACGACACCGGCGATCCGACCTCGGCGAGCTTCGCGGTCCTGGAGTTCAACGCGCAGAACATGCTGGGCGAGGACCCCGAGTTCCGTCAGGCAGAGGCGGCGGAGCAGGGCTAGCGGCACCAGGCAAAAGCCGAAGGGGCCCGGCTTCGGCCGGGCCCCTTCGCTCGTTCTCGCAGCCCTAGCCCGCCTGCGCCAAGGTGCCGAGGTAGAGCTGGATGACCTTCGGGTCGTTGAGCAGATCGTCGCCACCGCCCGTGTAGGCGTTGCGGCCCTGGTCCAGGACGTAGCCGCGGTGACAGATCTGCAGGCAGCGCCGGGCGTTCTGCTCGACCATGACGATGGACACGCCCGCGGTGTTGATCTGGCGGCAGCGGATGAACACCTCGTCCTGCAACGCAGGCGACAGGCCGGCCGACGGCTCGTCGAGCAGCAGGACCGACGGGTCCATCATCAGTGCCCGACCCATGGCCAGCATCTGACGCTCACCGCCGGACATGGAGCCGGCCCGCTGCTTGCGGCGGTCACCGAGGCGGGGGAAGAGCCCGGCCACCACGTCCATCCGCTCACCGAACAACTTGGGCCGCAGGTACAGCCCCATCTGCAGGTTCTCCTCGACGGTCAGCCGAGGAAAGACGTTGTTGTTCTGCGGGACGTAGCCGATGCCCTTGGACACCAGCGTGTGGGCCTGCAGGCCGGTGATCTCCTCGCCGCGCAGCCGCACCGTGCCCTCCCGGACGGGGATGAGGCCGAACAACGACTTGAGCAGGGTGGACTTGCCGGCACCGTTGGGACCGATGATGCCGACCAGCTCGCCCTCCGCCAGGCGCAGGTCGCAGCCATTGAGGATGTTCACCTCGGGGACGTACCCGGCCACGATGTTGTCCGCGCGAAGCAGCGCCTCGGCGTCTTGCACGTCGTCGATGGCAGCGCCCTGGTCGGGTTGAGCGGTGCCGGCCTCAGGTTCGGGCGGTGTCGGCTCACTTCTGACGCTCATGGCTGTAACTGCTCCCGCTCGGCGCTCTGCGCATCAAGCGCAGCCTCTGCTTCCGCCAGCTGCCGCTGCTCCTCCTCGGCCGTGGTCGGCGCGTCGTGGCTGGCACCGAGGTAGGCGTCGATGACCTTACGGTCCTGCCCGATGTGGTCGGGCGTTCCCTCCGAGATGATCTTGCCCTCGGCCATGACCACCACCCAGTCGCTGATGTCGCGCACGACGTCCATATCGTGCTCCACGAACAGCACGGACATGCCCTGCGTACGCAGATCCTTGACGTGACCCAACAGCGACTGGGTCAGAGCGGGATTCACGCCGGCCATGGGCTCATCGAGCATGACGATGTCGGGCTGCACCATGAGCGCGCGAGCCATCTCCAGCAGCTTTCGCTGACCGCCGGACAGTGTGCCGGCGAAGTCGTTGCGCTTGTTGTCCAGCTTGAAGCGGGCGAGCAGGTCACCGGCGCGGTCCTCGATGGCACGCTCCTGTTTGCGCCACAGTGGTGGCAACAGCGCCACGGCGAAGGACTCGCCCTTCTGCTTCGTGGCGCCGAGCTTCATGTTCTCCATGACCGTCAGGCGCGACAACGCCTTGGTCAGCTGGAATGTGCGGACCATGCCCCGGCGAGCGACCTTGTGCGCGGACATCCCCGCCATCGTCCGGCCGTCAAAGGTCCAGGCGCCGGCGTCAGGACGGTCGAAACCGGTGAGCAGGTTGAAGAAGGTGGTCTTGCCGGCGCCGTTGGGACCGATGAGCGCCGTGATGGCACCGCGCTGAAACTCGACGTGGTCGACGTCGACGGCCTTGAGCCCGCCGAATCGGCGGGTGACCCCGTCCACGACGAGGATGGGGTCCGGCTTGGCCACGCCCGGCTCGGGCGTGATCCCGTCGACCCAGGTGTCAGTGGGCATCGAGCGCTATCTCCTTGCGGTCGCCGAGGATGCCTTGCGGACGGAAGATCATGAGCAGCATGAGGCCGAGTCCGAGCAGGATGAAGCGCATCTGACCCACCTGGGTCCCGTCCATGATCGCGGTCGGGATGTACCCCGCTCCCACCGCCTGGCGCAGTGCCGCGTCGGTGAACGACAGCAGTGCCCAGAAGATCATCGACCCGAGCACCGGGCCGAACACCCTGGCGGTACCTCCGAGGATGATGATGGCGTAGGCGTAGAAGGTCACGGGTGTGGAGTAGGTGTCGGGCTGCACCGACTGCTGGCTGATGGCGTACATGAAGCCGGCGATGGTCCCCATCAACCCCCCGAGCACCAGACTTTGCATCTTGTAGCTGTACACGTTCTTGCCGAGGCTGCGGGCGGCGTCCTCGTCCTCGCGGATCGACCGCAGCACGCGGCCCCATGGACTGTGCATCAGCACGTACGTCATGAGCGCCAGCAGGGCAACGAGGGTCCAAGCGACGGTGATCACCCAGAACGCCCTGGCGCTGTACAGCACAGAACCCAGACCGTAGGAACCCCCAGGGAACGGATTGATGGCGTAGAACTCGTCAGCGAAGCCGCTGAGGCCGAACGAGCCACCGGTGATCTCCCGCATGGACACCGAGCGGGCAACGAACCGCACGATCTCCGAAGCAGCGATCGTCACGATCGCGAGGTAGTCGGCCCGCAGGCGCAGCGTGGGCAAACCCAGGAGTAGTGCCAAGGTCACCGACAACGCAGCGCCTAACGCCAACCCCCACCACAGGGAGAAGCCGAGGGTCGCGACGGTCACCGAGATGCCATAGGCCCCCAGGGCCATGAAGGCCGCCTGCCCGAAGTTGAGCAGACCGGTGTACCCGAAGTGCAGGTTGAGTCCGATCGCGGCCAGCGCGAACACCGCTGCGTCCGAACCGAACGCCGACGCCAGACTGCGGCTGACGATGAACTCCCAGTCCATGAGTTCTCCCTTGCTCCCGGCGTCAGCCGACGCGTTCGGCCTGACCGAGGATCCCCTGCGGTCGCACGAGCAGAATAAGGATGAGCACGAGCAACGCCCCGACGTTCTTCAACTCCGGGGAGATGACCAGCGTCGACATCTGGACGAACAGGCCGACCACGACGCTGCCGAGCAGTGCGCCGTAGGCCGTACCCAATCCTCCCAGTGTCACCCCGGCGAACATCAGCAGCAGCAGCTGGAAACCCATCTGCCAGCTGACCTGCTCACCCAGCCCGAGCATGACCCCACCGAGCGTGGCGAGGGCGCCGCCGAACATCCACACGAACAGGATGACGCGCTCGACGTCGATGCCCGATGACTCGGCCAGGTCCCGGTTGTCCGCCACCGCGCGCATTGCTTTGCCGATCTTGGTGCGCTGCAGCACCAGGCCGACAGCGGCCAGCACCAGCAAGGACAGCAGGATCGACAGGATGTCCTTCGGCGCGATGCCGATCGGACCGATCTCGATGGCCCGCTGGACGGCGTACTGGCCGTAGGGTCGGGTCCGGCCGCCGAAGAAGTAGAGGAAGGTGTAGCGCAGGAAAATCGACAACCCGATGGAGATCACGAGCATCGCGATCAGCCCGGTCCCCCGGCGACGAAGAGGGGACCACAGGGCCCGATCGAGCAATCCGCCGGCCACAGCACCGATGGCGATGGCGATGATCGTTGCGACGAGGAAGTGCACCCCGAGACTGACGTTGACGACCCATGCGGCGATCGCCCCGAACGTCACCAGCTCGCCGTGTGCGAAGTTGACCAGCCCGGTGGTCCCGAAGATGAGTGACAGGCCGATCGCCGTCATCGCGATGATCAGCCCGAACTTGATGCCTTCGACCGCCAGCTGCAGAGCCCGGCTCACGAACGCGGCGACCCGGCCGCCAGCCGACTCGCCTTCCCCAAGCGGATACAGCAGCGGTCGTGACTGGCCGGGACGGATCGTGAACTCCAGCGTGGCGCGTTCGGGGTCGGTCAGCTGGACGTCCTCCGGCAAGGTCTCGGCCACCAGCGTTGCGCTGTAGTCACCGGGGCCGGGCAGGTCCAGGGCGTAGCTGCCGTCCTCACCGGTCGTCACCGTGCCCACGTCCTCGCCGTCGGCGGTGCTGACCATGATGTCCACACCGGGAACGGGGACCGGATCTCCCTCCTCCGGGCGCTGCACGATCGTGCCGCGGATGGCCTCACCGCCCTCTTCCTCCTGGGCTTGCGCGGCAGTCGCAGGCAGCAACAGCAAACCGGCCACGAAGGCCAGCAACAGCATCCGGATCATGCGCACTCGGTCCCCTCGTTTCCTCACGCCGACCGCGCCACCCGGGGAGCGGGCAGCGTCATGGTAACCGAGCGTCCCATCACCGTGCGCTCCGTCCCTAAACAGGGAAGCGGTAGGGCTGATGACCTCAAACAGGGAAGGGTCAGCAACCTCAGTTGTCATGGTCATAGCGCTCGACCACCTGCTCGGCGACCGCCTTCATCGGCAACCGCCGTTCCATTGCCGTCTTCTGCAGCCATCGGAACGCCGCCGGCTCGGTCATCTGCTCGTTGGCCTGCAGTAACCCCTTGGCGCGCTCCACGAGCTTGCGGGCCTCCAACCGGTCACTGAGGTCGCCCACCTGGTCGGTGAGGCCTTGCAGATCCTTGAACCGACCGGTGGCGATCTGAATCGCCGGCAGCAGGTCGTGCTTCTGGAACGGCTTCACCAGGTAGGCCATCGCTCCTGCCCGTCGAGCCTGGTCGATCAGATCGCGCTGGCTGAAGGCGGTCAGGATCAGCACCGCCGACAGCCGCTCCTTGGTGATCTGTTCGGCGGCCTGAATGCCGTCCATCACCGGCATCTTCAGGTCGAGGATGCACAGGTCTGGCCGCTGCTCTCGGGCCAGGCGCACCGCCGTTGCCCCGTCAGCCACCTCGGCCACGACGTCGAAGCCCTCCTCCACCAGCATCTCGCACAGGTCGAGCCGGATGAGCGCCTCGTCCTCGGCGATGAGCACCCG
>JALZLC010000244.1 GCA_030858885.1 Actinomycetota bacterium | reverse complement strand
CGCAGACCTGGTACGCCGGGGTCGCCGACCGCGGGGACGCCGCCGCCAACTGGCTGGTCACCAACACCGACAGCTGGGTGTTCCGCTATCTGTTCGATCCTGTCACCGAGGGGCTCGAGGCCGCCATCGAGTGGGCCGAGGACACGCTGACGACCATAGGCTGGTTCGGCGTCTGGGTCGCCACCGGTCTGCTGGCCTGGCGGCTGCAGGGTTGGCGATTGGCGATCGGTTCGGTGGCGGGATTGGCGCTGCTGGGGTTCATGGGCCTGTGGGAAGACAGCATGCTCACCTTGGGCCTGATGACCGTGTCGGTCGCCCTGTCGCTGGCCATCGGGCTGCCGCTGGGCATCTGGGCCGGCCGCCGTCCCTGGGCCGAGGCCGCGCTGCGCCCGCTGCTGGACACCATGCAGACCATGCCCGCGTACGTCTATCTGATCCCCGTCGTGCTGCTGTTCTCCATCGGCGACACCGCCGCGCTGATCGCCACGGTTATCTACGCCATCCCGCCAGCCATCCGCCTGACGGCCCTCGGCATTCGCACGGTGCCCAAGGTCGACCTGGAAGTCGGCGAGTCGGTCGGTTCCACCCCCCGTCAGCTGCTGACCAAGGTGCAGCTACCGGTGGCGCTGCCGGCGATCATGGCCGCCATCAACCAGACCATCATGATGGCGCTGTCGCTGGTGGTGTTCGGCTCGTTGGTCGGCGGGACCGGCCTGGGCCGCAGCGTGTTGCGTGCGCTGCAGCGCATCGATGTCGGCCGCGCGCTGCAGGCGGGGTTGGCAATCGTCATCGTGGCCATCCTCCTCGACCGCATCAGCGCCGCCGCGGGCGAGCGCCGGCACGCCCCCCGCTCGCTGCCCGGCTGGATCACCGGTCGCGCGTGGCTGGCCGTCGCCGCCGCACTCTTGGCGGGGTTGTACCTGCTCGGTCGGCAGGTCGGCTGGGACTCCGACGCCCCCGGCTCCGGCCTGGTCAACCTGGTTCCTGCTACCGAGGCCGTCTACCAATGGCTTCGCGCCACCGTCCTCGATGCCACCCGCGCATTCAGCGACGGTCTCATCGTCTACGTCCTGGATCCGCTGCTGCGCGCGCTGACCGCGCTCCCCTGGTGGCTGCTCACCGGGGCGGTGTTCGCCCTGGCGTGGGTCAAAGCCGGACCGGGCGTCGCGGCCTACAGCATCGCCGCCTTCGCAGCGGTCGGAACGCTGGGCATGTGGGACGAGTCGCTGGACACTTTCACGCAGGTGGCGGTCGCCGCGGCAGCCAGCGTCGTGATCGCCGTGCCCATCGGCATCGTCGCGTCACGCAGCGACCGGTTCGCGAAGGTGCTTCGACCGCTCCTGGACGCCGCCCAAACCATGCCAGCGTTCGTCTACCTCATCCCGGTCATCGCCCTGTTCAACTTCGGGCGCGTCGCGGGGCTGATCGCCTCTGTGGTGTACGCCCTGCCGCCCGCGATCCGCCTCACCAACCTTGGCATCCGCCAGCTTCCTCGGCAGACCATCGAGGCCGCGATCTCCTCCGGCTGCACCCCACGTCAGCTGCTGCTCGGCGTGCAGCTGCCGCTGGCTCGCCCCACCATTCTGCTGGGCGTCAACCAGACCATCATGATGGTCCTGGCGGGGGTGATCATCGCGGGACTGGTCGGCGCCACCGGCCTCGGCCTGGAGGTGGTCTTCGGGCTGACCAAGGGTGAGATCGGGCGAGGGCTGGAGGCCGGGCTGGCCATCGTGCTGCTGGGCATCGTGCTGGACCGCGTGACCCAGGCGTTCGGCGCGCAACCGCGGCCGACCGCCACCTGAGAACCTGAGAACTGGCATTTCGACCGAAGGAGCGATGCTATGAACCGACCGGCTGAATGGACCCGACGCGCCTGCCTCACCCTCGCCATCGTGCTGGTGGCGGTCGCGTGCGGTGGCGACAACGGTGACGACGCGGCGGCGCCAGGCGCCTCCGAGGGCGGCGACAGCGCCGCCAGCGCCGAAGGCGTCGAGGTCAACATCGCGGTCAACCCGTGGACCGGCTCGGCGGTGGACGCCGCGCTGGCCCAGTACCTGCTGTCCGAGGAGATGGGCGCCGACGTCGAAACCACCGACATCGACGAGAACGCCCAGTGGGCGGGCCTGGCGGCCGGCGACCTGGACGCGGTCATGGAGGTGTGGCCGTCGGGCCACGCCGACAACATCGAGACCTTCATCGAGCAGGAACAGACGGTGATGGACGCCGGCGAGCTCGGCGCGGTCGGCAAGATCGGCTGGTTCGTCCCCACCTACGTGGTCGAAGAGCATCCCGAGATCGCGTCCTGGGAGGGCCTGGCGGACAACGCCGAGCTGTTCGCCTCCGCCGAGACCGGGGACCAGGGCCAGTTCCTGGCCGGTGACCCCAGCTTCGTGTCCTTCGACGCCGAGATCATCGAGAACCTCGACCTGCCATTCGAGGTGGTGCAGTCCGGCTCGGAGGCGGCGCTGCTGACGACCCTGGACACCGCCTATCAGAACCAAGAGCCGCTGCTGATGTACTTCTACACACCCCACTGGGCGCACGCCAAGTACGACCTGACCCAGGTGGAGCTGCCGCCCTACACCGATGAGTGTGGCGACAAGCCGAAGGCACAGCGCGACTGCGGCTACCCGGAGGACGTGCTGTTCAAGGCGGTCTCGGCGCAGTTGGAGGAAAAGGCACCCGCGGTGATGACCTTCCTGCAGAGCTTCGAGCTGACCAACGATCAGCAGAACGAGATGGCCGCGATGGTCGACGACGAGGGCATGGAGCCCGACGAAGCCGCCGAGCAGTGGGCGCAGGACAACAGCGACGTCTGGCAGGCCTGGTTGCCCTGACGCCAGCCTTCGTTTCCGCCGCAAAGATCGAGATCGCACCGTTGACCACCGCGTTGCACCTGCTCACGGGCCCGCTGGATGACCGGCATCGCAGCGATCTTGTCTTCGACGGCGCCCTGCTGGTCTTCCGCTCGGTGGCTGCGCTGGATGCTTTCCGCGCCGAGACCGACAGCCTCGTTCGCGCCGCCCTCGGCGACGATCCCCAGCACGCCCAGCTGGGGTCGGTACCCGAGGAGTTCGCCGCGGAGGTCAGCGCACTGCAGCGCCGCTACCGCAAGCATCCCGCCGTGCGCGAAGCCTTCGTGTCCGTCCTGCACGAGCTCGGCATGAACACGGCGACGGCGTACTGGGACTGGCTGTCCCTGCGGGTCCAGGCCCACGCCGACCAGACGCCTGCCGGCACGCTCGACGTGCACCGCGACACCTGGTCGTCCAACGTGCTCGCGCAGACCAACTGGTGGACGCCCATCTATCCGATCACCGCCGAGCGAACCGTGGCCTTCTACCCCGCCTACTGGAAGCGGCCGGTACCCAACACCAGTGCCGGCTGGGACCTGGACCAGCCGGATGGCCGTCCCCTCGTCCCAGTTCCCAGCGGACCCATCGACGCCGCTGGTGAGGTCCGCGTCGTCATCGAGCCCGGGGACCTGCTGTGCTTCTCCGGCGCCCAGCTGCACGCCAGCGTGCCGAACACCTCAGGCCTGACGCGCTTCAGTGTCGAGGTGCGCACGGTCGGGCTGGACGACGTGCGCCAAGCAC
Source organism: Actinomycetota bacterium (assembly GCA_030858885.1). The sequence goes on along the minus strand of JALZLC010000244.1, from coordinate 7,753 downwards.
GCGGCGCGCCGGACATCGACGGCCGCGCACCACATATCGCCTGGCGCTGGTTCACGCAGCTGACCGGCAGCGGCTCCCTGCGTGACGTCGTCGCGGACCTGCCCGCATCGCAGCCGCCATGACCGTGAAGTCGCTGCTGATCGACAACTACGACTCCTTCACCTTCAACCTCTACCAGCTCATCGCCGAGGTGAACGGGGTTCCCCCCGAGGTCGTCCGCAACGACGAGGTCGGCTGGTCCGACCTCGCCAACGCGGGCTTCGACAACATCGTCGTCTCGCCAGGGCCTGGACGCCCGCAGCGAGCCGCCGACGTCGGCCTGAGCATGGCGGCCATCCGCCACAGCCGCGTGCCGCTGCTCGGCGTCTGCCTTGGCCATCAGGGGATCGGCCACGCCTTCGGGGCGACGGTGGGGCACGCGCCGGAACCGGTACACGGCCGGCTGGCCAAGGTCCACCACGCCGGCGACGGGCTGTTCGCCGGCATCCCCTCACCGTTCACCGCGGTGCGCTACCACTCCCTGGCGGTCCGCGACCTACCCCCGGTGCTGCGGCGCAGCGCTTGGAGTGACGACGGGCTCGTGATGGCACTGCGGCACCGGACGCGGCCCATGTGGGGGGTCCAGTTCCATCCCGAATCGGTGTGCAGCGAGCACGGCGCTGCGTTGCTGGACAACTTCCGGCGGCTGACCGAACGCTGGCATGCCGGCCGGCAAGACCGGCAGACAGCAGCGCGCCCGAGTGCTCGGGTGACCGACCGGCCCGTCCGACGGGAGTCGGCCCAGCCCGAGGAGGGCTACGCCGTCCACCTGCGACCGCTTGACTTCCCTGTGGAGACCGAGCAGGCCTACCTGGAGCTGTATGCGGCCAGTGAGCGGTCCTTCTGGCTGGACGGCTCGGCGGTGACACCGGCGCGAGGTCGTTCCTACCTCGGTGACGGCAGCGGCCCCCACGCGGAGTACATCAGCCACGACGTCGGCCGGGGACGTGTGGAGGTGACCTCACGGGAGGGCACCCAGCGCGTCCAGATGCCGTTCCTGGACTACCTCGACGCGCAGCTGCATCGGCGGCGACTGTCCTCATGTAGCGAAGCGGTAGGACACAAGCCACTGTCCTCATGTAGCGAAGCGGTAGGACACGAGCCACTGCACGGTCCGCCGGGCTGGGACTTCGACCTCGGCTACGTCGGGTTCCTTGGCTATGAGCTCAAGGCGGAGTGTGGCGGCACCCTGGCTCACCGGGCGTCAACCCCCGACGCGGCGATGCTGTTTGCCGATCGCATGCTAGTGGTGGACCATGAGGGTGGCGGTGCCTTCCTGGTGGCCCTCAGCCAGCCGGCAACGCGACAGCGAGCCGAGCGTTGGCTGGATGAGACGCAGGAGCGGCTCTGGCAATTGGTCGGGCGGGCATCGGTGCCGCTGCGGGCCCACGAGGCCGTCGGGGCTGTCGAGGCCGCGCTGCCGTGGCGCTTCCGTCATGACGACCAGGCGTACCGGAGCCTGGTCGCTTCCTGCCAGCGCGAGATCCACGACGGCGAGTCCTACGAGCTGTGCCTCACCAACACCATCACCGCGGATGTCCGCGTCGACCCCGTGCGGGCTTACCGCCGGCTGCGCCGCGCCAACCCGGCGCCGTACGCGGCGCTGCTGCGCTTCGGGCAGCTCGCGGTGCTGAGCTCCTCACCCGAGCGCTTTCTGCGGATCGACCGGGCGGGCACGGTGGAGAGCAAACCGATCAAAGGCACCCGGCGACGTGCGACGAGGCCCTGCGACGACGACGCGGCGCGCGATGAGCTGGCCAACAGCGAGAAGGACGTGGCCGAGAACCTCATGATCGTCGATCTCCTCCGCAACGACCTCGGACGGGTCTGCGAGGTCGGCAGCGTCGCCGTGCCGCAGCTGTTCGCCGTGGAGACCTACGCGACCGTGCACCAGCTCGTCAGCACCGTGCGCGGCCGGCTGCGCTCGGACCTGACGCCGGTGGACTGCGTGCGCGCCGCGTTCCCGGGAGGTTCGATGACCGGTGCGCCCAAGCGGCGCTCGATGGAGCTGCTCGACCGGTTGGAGGCAGGCCCGCGCGGGGTGTACGCGGGCGCGCTGGGATTCTTCGGGCTGGGCGGCTGCGTGGACCTGAGCATCGTCATCCGCGCCGCGGTGCTCACCGAGACGCAGCTGTCGGTGGGGGTCGGCGGCGCCGTGGTAGCCCTTTCCGACCCACAGGCCGAACTCGACGAGACCTTCGCCAAGGCCGAGCCGGTACTGGCGGCGATGGCGAAGGCGGGGCCGGCTTGATCCGCCGGCCCCGCTGAGACCGCTACTCCCCGATCAGCTGGTTGGACTCGAGGAACTCGAGCGCCACGTCCTCGGGACGCTGGCCCTCCGCGGACACCTGCGCCGACTCCAACCATGGCGACAAGATGATCGGCGTGGGCGCGCTGGTGGCCGCCGAGCTCACCGGCGAGCGTCAGACGCTGCTGGAGCCCTTCCGCTTCTCGCGCTACGCACAGGGCCGCCTGCACCCGACCAGCAACTCGCCGTTCCCCTGGAGCTGACGCCCCGAGGTTAGCCAGGCGTCGGCTCCAGAGACATCGCCTCGGCCAGGCGCGCCTCCAGCAGTCCGTAGCCGGTGTGCTGCACGTCGAGGGTCAACCCCAGCCGGTCCGCGATCTGCCCGGCCCTGGCGACCAGGTCGGGGTCACAGACCTGGCTCAGGTACACCACGCGGCGGTAGTGGCCGAAGTAGTCGTCCTTCAGCTCGGGGAAGCGGTCCAGGCCGAGGCCGCGGATCACCGTGCCGTCGAAGGAGCGGACCAGAAAGTCGGTCAGGAAGAACGTGCCGGGTTCGTCGGCCATAAGGTCGGCGAAGGCTTCGCCGGCGTACAGCTCGTAGCAGTGCGGGCCGTCGATCCGCTCGACGCCGTGGCGGGCGAGCACCTCGTCCAGCGCCCCGCGGGTGCCGCAGTCGCCGTACACCACGACACGCCGCCGGTAGGCGCCGGCGAGCTCAATCAGCAGGCGCTCGACGTCGACCGCGATGCGCTCTGGATACAGGTGGTCCAGCGCCGAGACGCTGACGACGGTGGCATCCCAGCCGCGGTGCGCCACGATGGCGCGCACCTCACGGCCCAACGCCCCACAGGCGATCAGCGCGACGGTCACGCGCTGCGCTCGCGGCGGCGGCGACGACGACCGCCATCGTCGGACCCGGCGGGGCGGTGCGCGGCAAGCCAGGCGGCGCAGTTCTCGTCGTGGCCGACCAGCACGTCCGCGGCCAGCACCGCAGCGCGGACCTCGGCGTCACACGGGTTGGTGATCGCCGCGGTCATCCCGCTGGCGATCGCCATGGCCAGGAAGTGGCCGTTGAGCGTGGCCCGGTTGGGCAGTCCGAACGACACGTTGGAGATCCCGCAGGAGGTGTTGACACCGAGCTCGTCGACCAGCATCCGCACGATCTCAAACACCTGACGGCCGGCGCCGGGCATCGCCCCTGCCGGCATCGCCAGCGGGTCGATGATCACGTCGGCGCGCGGGATGCCGTGGTCGGCGGCGCGCTCGACGATCTTGCGCGCCACCTTGACACGCTCCAGGGGGTCGGTGGAGATGCCCGTTTCGTCGTTGGCGATGCCGATCACCGCCGCGCCGTGCTTGGCGACCATCGGCAGGACCGTCTCCAGCCGCTCCTCCTCGCCGGTCACCGAGTTGACCAGCGCCTTGCCGTCGTAGGCCTCCAGCCCCCGCTCGAGGGCGGACACGATCGACGAGTCGATGCACAGCGGCACGTGGGTGATCGACTGCACCAGGGTGATCGCCTGGGCCAGGATCGCCGGCTCGTCGGCCAGCGGGATCCCGGCGTTGACATCGAGTATCTGCGCCCCGGCGGCGACCTGCGCCAATGCGTCGGCTTCCACGCGGCTGAAGTCGCCGGCGGCCATCTCGACGGAGAGCAGCTTGCGCCCCGTGGGGTTGATGCGCTCACCGATGATCACGAACGGCCGCTCAGGGCCGATCACGACGGTCCTGGTCTTGGACTCGACGACGGTCTCGGTCACGAGCTGCGCCCCGCCAGCTCCGGCGGCAGCAGGATGTCGAAGCGCTCCCGGACGGCCGCGTCGACCTGCGGATCGATTCGGGCGGGCTCGTGCTCGGCGAGGATGCGTCGCGCCTCCTGTCTGGCGCGCTCGCGCATGTCCAGGCTGCCCCGCTCCTCCCAGTCCTCGCGCGTGGCCCGGTCAGCGGTGTGCGGGTACTGGTACTCAGAGTTCATCAGCTCCAGGCTCTGCGCCGTCCCGAGGTAGTGGCCCTCGCCGCCTCGGCAGACCTGTTGGATCACGTCGGTCGACAGCGTCTCGTCGGTCACCTCGATCCCGCGGACGGCGCGCATCACCGCCCCGTTGATGTCGTCGTCGATGACGTAGGACTCGTAGGCCACGGTCAGCAGCGACTCCAGGAGGCCGGCGGAGTGGTGGATGTAGTTGGATCCGGCCAGTGCCGCCGCCAGGCTGGTCAGGCCCTTCTCGTAGCCGGCCTGGATGTCGGGCAGCTTGGAGTCCGACAGGCCCGACGAGTTGTAGACGGGCAGGCCGCAGTGCTGCCCGAGTTGCGCGACGGCCGCGTTCATCATGCCGAACTCGGCGCTGCCGCCCACAAAGTTGCCGGTGCGCAGGTCGGACACGGACGGCACGTAGCCGAGCACCACCGGCGTCCCGGGCTTGACGAGCTGAGTGTAGGTCAGTCCCGACAGCTCCTCGGCGTGGATCTGGACCAGCGTGCCCGCCAGCGCCGCCGGGCTGGTGGCTCCCGACTGAGGAGCCGAGGACAGGAACACCGGCATCTCGCGGCGCACGACCTCGGTGAGCACCTCGACGGTCTCGGCGGCGAAGCGCAACGGGCTCACCGTGAACGAGGTGATGAACGACACGAAGGGCCGCTCGCGCAGTGCATCGTCGCCGCCGGCCACCATCGCCGCCAGCTCGAGCACGTCGTGCAGGGACTCGACGGTGAAGACGTTGCCGCTGACGTGTTTGGTGGTGTTGGCGATCGCCGCGTAGTAGGTGTTGAGATCAAGCGCCTCGGTGGGGATGTCGCGGGCCACGCAGGCGCGCAGATAGAAGTGGAGGTTGTCCAAGGCGTCGACCAGCCTGCCGATGCGCGCGACGTCGGCCAGCGTCGACTCCCGCGCCTGCCCGGTGTCGGGGTCCAGGACCTTGACGGCGGCGCCGCCGGTGCCCATGTGCACGCGCCTGCCGCCGAGAACGAGGTCGTGAGCAGGGTCCCGACCGCACAGCAGTACCTCACTGCGCGCGGACGCCAGCGCGTCCTCCACCATGCCGCGCGGCAGGAACACCCGGTTGTCGGCCTCGTCGACGCGGGCCCCCGCGGCGCCAAGGATGTCGCGGGACTCCGAGGCCATGACCTCGATCCCCGTGCGCTCCAGCACCCCGAGCGCGGCGTCGTGGATGCGGCGCACCCCGTCGTCGGTCAACGGCCGGTACCAGCCGCCCTCGGCGCCGGCGGGCGCCACAGCGGCGGGGGGCCGCTCACGCCGCTGCCGGCGCCGCTCGTCGCGTTCGCGGCCTCGTCTGCTTCGCGTGTCGGTCATCGTCCCAACAGCTTCTTGGCGGTCTCGACCGCCACCGAGGCGTCACGGCAGTAGGCGTCGGCGCCGACGTCGGCGCCGAACGCCTCGTTCAGCGGGGCGCCGCCTACCAGCACGATCAGGCCGTCGCGGACGCCCTCGTCGGCCAGCGCCTGGATGACGACCTTCATATACGGCATGGTGGTCGTCAGCAGGGCGCTCATACCGAGGATGTCGGGCTGGTGGGTGGCCACGGCGGCGAGGTAGTCGTCCACCGAGCGGTTGATGCCGATGTCGACGACTTCGAAGCCAGCACCCTCCATCATCATCCCGACCAGGTTCTTGCCAATGTCGTGGATGTCGCCCTTGACCGTGCCGATCACCATCGTGCCGACCTTGGGCGCGCCGGTCTCGGCCAACAGCGGACGCAGGATCGTCATCCCGCCCTTCATGGCCTTGGCCGCCATCAGCACTTCGGGGACGAACAGGATCCCGTCACGGAAGTCCACCCCGACCACGTCCATGCCGGCGACCAGGCCCTGGGTGAGGACCTGGTAGGGGGCCATGCCGCGGGCCAGCGCTTCGTGCACCTCCTCGGCGACCTCGTCGCGCCGACCGTCGTACAGGTCGTCCTGCATGAGCTCGAACAGCTCGGTGGTGTCCATCTCGGCAATGTCGACGTCTTCGCTCACGCGACGTCTCCTCCTCGGGGAATCGTGGCGACGCGGCTGCGGGCCTCCACCAGCTGGGCCAGATGGGCCACGTCGTGCTCGACGAGAACGCGAACGACCTGGTCCATGCGCAGGTCACCGAGCGTTTCGTGGACGGCTCGGCGCGCCCAGCCACCGCGGGGCAGGCCGCGCAGGAACGCCAGCGTCTCCTGTCGGGCGTCGCGGAAGCGGGCCGCCAGCTCTTGGCAGGTCGCCTGCGGGTCGTGGTGGGCCTCGTCGGGGCCGATGTCGGGCAGCGTGGGCCGCTCCGCCTCGACGATCTGGCGCAGGCGCGCCTGGTACCGCCGTTCAACATCGACGAGGTGGTTGAGGATGTCGGCCGCCGACCACTGGTCGACAGCAGGGCGGGCGCGACCAGCCTCGCCGTCGCACCGCGCCGCCGCGCGCGCGATGTCGGCCGGAGTCGACGCCAGCGCGTCGAGCAGGACGTCGGCCTGCCTCATCGCCGCGCCCGTTCACGCCGCCGTCTTCGATCCGTTGAAGTCGCGGTCGGTCGCGGTGGCAGCCCGCGCAGGTGCGGGAAGGCGTCGCGGGCGTGCGGCAGGGCCATTGCGGCGACGAACTCGTCCTGGAAGCCGGGCTCGACGGCCGTCTCCACGTAGGCGACCGCTCTGGCCAGCCCGGCGGCCTCGCGCCGGCGGCCCCGGTTCAGCAGCGCGATCCGCGCACCGTCGCCGGCCGCGTTGCCGACCGCGTGCACCTGTGTGACGTCGCAGTCGGGGATCAGGCCGAGCACCATCGCGTGCCAGGGGTCGATGTAGCTGCCGAAGGCGCCGGCGAGCATGATCCGTTCGACCTGCTCGACGCCGGCGCGGCGCATCAGCAGCCGGGCGCCGGCATACAGCGCGGCCTTGGCCAGCTGAACGGCGCGAACGTCTTCCTGGGTGACCATGATGGGCCGGCCGGACGAGGTCTGCGACGCCGTGGCGAGCACGTACGCGCCGCTGCGGCCGCGCCACTGCACCCCGGGGGCGGTGGCGTCGGGGTCGAAGCGCCCGTCGGCGCGAATGATGCCGGCGACGTACAGCTGCGCGACCGCCTCGACCACACCCGAGCCGCAGATGCCCGAGGCCGCCGGGGCAGTGGGCTGGTCGGACCAGCGCTCGTTCCCCACGACCTTGAAGCGTGGCGCCCCGCTGGCAGGATCGATCCGCACGCGCTCGATGGCACCGGGGGCAGCGCGCATGCCGTGGGTGATCTGTGCGCCCTCGAAGGCGGGGCCGGTGGGGCTGGAGGCGCTGTAGACCCGCCCGGGTATGGCCAGCACAATCTCGGCGTTGGTGCCGACGTCGATGATCAGCGTCGGCACCTCGGCGCGGTGCGGCTCCTCGGCGAGCAGGACGGCGACGTTGTCCGACCCCACGTGGCCCGCCTGCAGCGCCGGCAGGTGCACGTAGGCCGCCGGGTGCAGCACCAGGCCGAGGTCGCGCGCCTTGCAGTCGACGGGGT
>JALZLC010000123.1 GCA_030858885.1 Actinomycetota bacterium | reverse complement strand
GTCCAACCGGCGAGCACGTCGGTCGGGTAATGCACGCCGACATAGATCCGGCTCAGCGCGACGTAGGCGCCGAAGGCGTGCAGCAGGCGGCGGGACACGCCGCCGCGGCTGGCGTCACCCAGCAACGTGAACATGGCCATCCCGACGGCCGCGTGCCCGGAGGGGAACGACGACCCGGTCGGCTTGCGGATGAGGCGGCGGACACCGTCGCGTTCGTACGGCCGCTGCCGACGCACCCGGGTCTTGCTGACCTGGGCCAAGTTCCACGCGACCATACCGACGCCGGCCACGTCGGTGGCCAGGCGCCGCCGGCCGGTCAACGCCAGCGTTGTGGCAACCCCCAAAACCGAGTACACCGACCCCAGGTCGGTGGTGTGCCGTACCGCACTGTCCAGCGCCGGCCCGCCGAAGTGGCGGACCGCGTCGCCCATGCGGACGTCGGCACGCTGCACCTCGGCCCTGTGCAGCGCCGCCCAGCTGCCGCCGAGCAGCGCGCCGCCGAGCGCTGCCCGAGCCGCCCAGTGCAGCGTCACGGGGCGTCGGGGTCGAACGGCGCCTTGGCGGTGACCGTCGGCATCGACGCCGACTTCGGCTTGACGGGGCGGGCATCCGAGGCGATCGGCCCGCTGAGCCTGGTGCTGCGGCGCAGCTCCTCGGTGGTGCCGCGCAAATCGCGTCCGATGTTGCTGAACTCTTCGAAGTCGCTGGCCTGCTTGAGCTCATCCAGTGTGCTGGACGCCTCCCGCTTGAACTTGCCGATCATCTGCCCAGCACTGCGCGCCAGCTTTGGCAGCTGGTCGGGACCGAAGATCATCAGGGCCAATATCGCGAGAAAGGCCCACTCCCAGAATCCTGGCGCGCTCATCTGTTCCTTTGCTCCGGGTCAGCGTTGCTGGCTGTGGCTACTCACCCTGGTCGTTCGACGAGGATGACGTCCACGGCTTGCTCGTCGCCTTGACGACGGTAGGTGACACGCACCGTGTCTCCGACGTCACGCTGACGGATGGCCAGGATAAGGTCGTCAAACGACCTGATGGGGGTGTCATCCAGACGGGTGATGACGTCACCCTGCCGCAAGCCGCCTTCGTCGGCGGGACCACCCGGTTCGACGTCGCCCACGACGGCGCCGTCGCCGGCAGACTCTTCGCCGCTCGCGACCGCCTCAGACTGCGTGACTCCCAACAACGGGTAGACCACCTCGCCGCTCTCGATGAGCTCGTCGGCCACCCGAACCACGATGTTCGCTGGGATTGCGAAGCCCACCCCGGCGTTGGCCGGGGAGCCGGCGGTCAGGATCGCCGAGTTGATGCCGATCAGCCGGCCGTCACTGCCAACCAGCGCACCACCGGAGTTGCCAGGATTGATCGGAGCGTCGGTCTGGATGACGTCGGGGAGCCGGATGCCGTCCCCCACGCTGATCGGCCGGTTCAAGGCACTGACCACCCCCGCCGTCACCGATCCCTCCAGACCGAAGGGGCTACCGATGGCCACCGCCAGCGCACCCACGCGCAGTGCCTCGATGTCCCCGACCTGGATGGCCGGAAGATCGCGGCTGTCGACCTTGACCACCGCCAGGTCCGTGAGCGGGTCGGTGCCGACAACCTCGGCACGAGCGATCTCGCCGTCGGCGAACTTGACCCGCAGCCCGTCGGCCTGTTCCACCACGTGGTTGTTGGTCAGGATGTGCCCGTCGCTGCGGTAGATGACGCCGGAGCCGTTGCCGCTGGCTCGCGTCTCCTGCGCGTCGCCGCTGCGCAGCTCGATCTGCACCACCGCCGGCAGCACCGCCGCCGCGACGGCCTCGACCTGGGTCAGCCCCTCCCCCCGGGTGGTGCGCGCCGCCGGTGTGGGTGCCGGAAGCGGCGCCGGCTCGGGTGCGGGAGCCACGGCCTGCTGGGTGCTGCTCGGGACGGCCTCGTCGGTCGCCGCGAGGGTGATGCCGCTGGCCAGCAATCCTCCGACCAGGGCCGCTGCCAGTGCGACCACCGCCGTGCGGCGGACCGACGGCGACGCCGGTGCCGGGGGCGGGGACACCGGCGCGGGGATGACGGGAAACACCGCAGCAGGCGGACGCGATGACGCCGAGGCCGGAGGCGGCCAGGACTGTCCTTCGTCGGTCACTGCGGCTCCAGGTGGTCGAGGAGGTCGGTCAGGCGTCGCCTACGACCAGGGTGACACCCATGACCACAGCCTGCCCAACCCTCGCTGCAAGCGATCCATGAGCCCGTCGCTGACCGGATGCGGCAACGCCGCCACGATGGCCTGGAACTCCTCCGGTGGTGCGTCCCCGACCAGCGAGTAGGTCACCCCCGATGCCTCCCACACCATGCGTTGCGGCACCGCTCCCGGCCAGGTGTAGGCCTTGAAGCCGAGGTCGCTGGCCTCCTGCGCGCCCGGTGGAAGGGTGTCCCAGTCGGGGCGGCCGGACTGCTCGAACAGCGACATCGTGTACAGGCCGTCGGAGTAGACGACTTGCAACGGCTGGCTGTCCTCCGCCGAGACGGCGAAGGACGACTCGGCGCGATAGTTGCCCGGCAGGGCGGTTGGCACCGTCCAGCCCGCGTCGCGCAGCACGTCCAGATCGGCGCTGTCAACCTCGGCGACCTCCTGCGGGCGCCGCACCATCGACGGGCGCTGCCCTCGGGTTGCGCGCTGGGTGGTGACCGCGTCGCCCGGTGACCGGCTGGGGTCCAAGTCCAGCGCCAGGTAGGACACCATGCGCAGCAGCTCGCCGGCGGCGTAGGTCTCGCGCCGCAGGAGCATTCCGCTGGCATCGTCGACCCACAACCGCTCGACCATCCCGCCGTCGTCGCGCGCCGTGATCTCCATGGTGGTGCAATCCCGGTCGAGCAGCTGCTGGGAGCCGGTGACGGCGACTTGGTACTTCTCCTCCAGGCGGCTGAGGCCCTTGTGCGCCTTGGCCAGATCCGCGGCCGGAAGCGGGACGAACCAGCCACGCTCGTACTCCGCCAGCCCGCCCCCGTCGTCGGCCAGGCGGATGGCGTAGCTGTCGCTGTCGGCGAGGCTGATGTCGCCATCGCCGGAGGACTGGACCTGGAAGGTGGACACGTGCGGTTGTCCCGCGTCGTAGGTCACCCACAGGGCTTCTCCGGCGTACGCCCGTTCCTCCGCAGCCTGGGCGGCGCGATCCAGCAGGTACCGCCATCGCGGCGCGGGCTCCGCAATGGCCGGGAGACCGACGACGGCCATGAGCACAGCGGTGATCAGCAGGATCCTGGCCGATCGCCCGACCGCGGTGCCGGCTGTGGACGGTGCGGGTCGGGACCTCACGGCTGCGTGGTCAGCAGGGCCGGCGTGGAGACCGGCCCTCCGATGCTGTGCACGATATGGTCGGCCACGTAGACGTCGACCGGCACGGCGACTGTCCGTGTTTCCGTGTCGGGTGCACCAGCGGCGAAGGCGGCGACGCCGAGCAGGGCGAATGCGGCGGCGATGCCGGCCAGCGAGCGGGTGACCGCCCGTCCGACCCCGGACGCGCCGGTGGTCACCAGTGGCTGGCTGCGGCTCGACTGCCTGCGGCTGGACTGCCTGGTTCCCGAGACGGCGCCGCTCAGCTCCACGGGGACCTGCCGTTGCGGCAAGCTGCGCAACATCGTGCTGGTGACGCGGAGCCCGTCGATGCGGCCGCGGCAGCGTGGGCAGCCCTGCAGGTGGGCGGCCATGGTCGCGCGCTCGTCGTGGCCCAACTCGCCGTCCACCCAGGCAGATCCCAGCGGCTCGAAGATGTCGCACCCGTCAGCCATCGCGCTGGTCCCCCAGCTCGGGCTGGTCGATGAAGCCTCCGGCCATGCGGTTTCGCGCCGCCTGGGCATGGTCGGGCGCCCCGTCGGTGGGCGGCGGCTGGACGGCCAAAAAATCTCGGAGCGCACGCCGGCCCCGGTGGATGCGTGAGCGCACGGTGCCCAGCGGCCAACCGGTGATGTCGGCGATCTCGTCGTAGCTCAGACCCTCGACGTCACACAGCACGACGGCGAGTCGGAAGTCGGCGGCCAGCTGTGCCAGCCCGCGTTCCAGGGTGGCCTCCAGCGTCCGCCGTTCAAGGACGTCGGCTGGACCGGGCTCGACGGAGGCCGGCACGCGCCACTCCTCGTCGGGCAGCGGCTCCATCCGCAAGCGGACGCGGCGGCGGGCGCGATCCAAGAACAGGTTCTTGGTGACCCGGTACAGCCAACCGTCGAAGGTTCCGGGCTGGTAGCGGTCGAGGCTGCCGTAGATCCGCAGGAACACGTCCTGGGACAGGTCGGCAGCGTCGTCGAGGTTGCCGGTGAGGCGCAGCGCGGTGCGGTAGATCTTCGGTCCGTACTGCTCGACGACCTCGTCGAAGGTCGGACGCGGATCGCCCTCGTGCCCGGCTTCGTCCGGATCCTGCCCCGGTGTGCGCGGGGCGCGGCCGTCGTCGCGACTCACCGACCCTCCTCCTACCCGTGACAACGAAGCGCCGACGGGCCTGGTACTCAGTGTAGTGCGCACGCTGCTGCAACGACTGCCCGGCTCGTCCCAGTTCCCGCCGACTGGTCCCGCGCCCTATCGCTTCGCTACTTGAGGACGTGGTTGTATGCAAGGTCACCGAGGCCGTGACGACCAGTTCGGCATGGGAGATCGATCCAGTGTCCAGCAACGAGCAGACCGCCGCATACCTCCACCGCTTCAGCGAGCCGGAGGACGAGGCCCTGCGCGCCGCCCGGGCGCGCTCCGAAGAGGTCGACATCCCGGCGGTGCCGCCGGAGACGGGGGCCTTGCTGCGCTTCTTCGCCCGGCTGCTCAACGCCCGCCATGTGGTCGAGGTCGGCTCCGGGGGCGGTTACAGCGGCTTGTGGCTGCTCGGAGGGATGGACGGGCGGGGCTCGCTGACGACCATCGAGCTGGACCCCGGCAATCAGGCCCTGGCGCAGCAGGCGTTCGCCGCGGCGCGCCTCGGCGACCGGGTGCGCTCCATGCTGGGGCCGGCCCTGACCGTGCTGCCCAAGCTCGCCGACGGCAACTACGACATCGTCTTCCTGGATGCGGTCAAAGCCGAGTACCTCGGCTACCTCGCCCATGCCAAGCGGCTGCTGCGCCCAGGCGGGGTGCTGCTGGCCGACAACGTGCTGTGGAGGGGCAAGGTGGCCGACGCCACGGTGTCCGACGACGACACCGACGGGCTGCGCGACTTCAACGACGCCGTGCGCGACGACCCCGAGCTGACCGCCGCGATCATGCCGGTCGGCGACGGCGTCCTCGCGGCGGTCTACCTCCCGTCGGGCTGACCATGGCGGTCTGGTGCCTGACCACCTCGCCGGACAACGTCGCCAGGACCGCCGAGCTCGGCTGGAAGGTCCAGGGCATCAAGTCCGGCCGCGGGAATACGGCTCGCGAGATCCGCCCCGGCGATCGGCTGGTGTACTACGTCACCAAAGTGGGCGCCTTCGCCGCCGTGGTCGAGGTCATCAGCGAGCACTACGAGGACCATGACCCGATCTGGACGTCCAAACCGGGTGAGGACTACCCGTGGCGCTTCCAGATCCGCGCCGACGTCGTGCTCGACGACCCTCGCCACTGGGTCCCGGCCGGGGACTTGCGCGAGCAGCTGGAGTTCCCCCGCAAGTGGCCGGCCGAGCACTGGAAGCTGGCGTTCCAGGGCAACATCCGCGCCTGGCCGGAGCACGACCATCAAGTGGTCCGCGAGGCGCTGGCAGCCGCCGCCGGCCAGCGCGGCTAGGCGGCCGCCGATGGCAAGCCCGCAGCACCGTCGCGACCGGTGAACATGGTGGACGGGCTCCGCCAGCGCCCCGAGTGGCGGTTCTTCACGGTCCTTCCGCGCGCGAGCCGGCCGTTGGCGTTCGCCTGGTGGGCGCTGCTGGTGCTGCTCGGGGTCCTTCCGGCGGCGTTCGCGATCGCCATGGGTGCGCTGGTGTCGGCCGTGCAGGACGGCGACAGCCTGGCGGTCCCGCTGAGCGCGGCGGGGGCGGTGTTCATCGCCCTGCAGGTCCTGTCGCCGCTGCACGCGCAGGTCGGGCGCAACCTGGGTGACGTGCTGTCGACGTGGCTGAACGACCGCCTGCTGCAGGCCACGGTCGGCCCTTCCGGGATGGCCCACCTGGAGCGAGCCGACCTGACCGACGACCTCACGCTCGCCCGGGACTTCGACCTCGGCATCTCCGGTCCTCCGATGTCGGTCTCGATGGGGTTCATCGCCGCAGGGCTGGTCGAGATCGTCGCGGGCCTGGCGCAGGCCGTCGTCCTGGCCGCCTACCGTTGGTGGGCCGCCGTGTTGCTGGTGGCAGCCTGGTCGTCCACGCACTGGCTGCTGCGGGAGTCGGCCGTCTGGCGCGACCGCAACACCCCGGAGGTCGTCGAGGCGCAGCGCCACGCCGACTACACCTACCGCTTGGCCGTCGACCCGCCGGCGGCCAAGGAGCTGCGGCTGTTCGGCCTGGCGAGCTGGACCGTCGACCGCTTTGCCGCCCGGCGCCGGCGCCTCGTCGACCTGCGCTGGAACGCCACCCGCCTGCGCCAGCGGCCGGTTCGCTGGGCCCTGGCCATCGTCGTGGGCGCCAATGCGGTGGTCTTCTGGACGCTGGCACGCGACGCCGTCGCCGGCCGCCTCGCGCTGGGTGCCGTCGTGACCTACGCCGCCGTGGCGATCGGGACCAGCGCCCTGGCCTTCGGTGGGCTCAACTGGGCGCTGTCGATCGCCGCCCAGGCGGTCGACGCGGTGCTGCGCCTCGGCGACGCGATGGCGGCCGCCGGATCGTTGGCCTCGGGGACCCGCGCCCCCGACGGCATGCCGGCGGAGGCGATCCGGTTCCGCGGAGTCACCTTCGCCTACGAATCCGGCGCCCCGGTCCTGGACGGCTTCGACCTCGACATCCCGGCCGGCACCTCGCTGGCGATCGTGGGTCAGAACGGCGCCGGCAAGACGACGCTGGCCAAGCTGCTGTGCCGGCTGTACGACCCGCAGGCCGGGGCGGTCGAGATCGACGGCGTTGACCTTCGCGAGCTCGACCTGGACGGCTGGCGGCGCCGCGTCGCCGCGGTCTTCCAGGACTTCGTCCGCTACGAGCTGCCCCTGCGCGACAACGTCGCACCGACCGGCGCCCCGGACGAGGACATCCTCGCCGCTCTGCAGCAGGCCGGCGGCCTCGGGCTGGCCGACCTCGACACCGTCCTCGCTCGCGGCTACGACCGCGGCACCGACCTGTCAGGCGGCCAGTGGCAGCGCGTGGCACTGGCCCGGGCGCTGTGCGCGGTGCGGCTCGGCGCCGGCATGGTGATCCTCGACGAACCCACCGCGCAGCTCGACGTCCGCGGTGAGGCGGAGATCTTCGACCGCATCCTGAAGGCG
Source organism: Actinomycetota bacterium (assembly GCA_030858885.1). Next base: position 1,308 of record JALZLC010000123.1, on the reverse strand, counting down.
ACCAGCTCGTGCACCACGATCCTGGTGTCGCACCGCTTCTCGACGGTCCGCCACGCCGACCGGATCTGCGTGCTGGAGGCCGGGCGCGTCGTCGAGCTCGGCTCCCACGACGCGCTGATGGCCCGAGGCGGCCGCTACCACACCATGTTCGAGCTGCAGGCATCCCGCTTTGCTGAAGAAGAGCCCGATGGCGTCGCGCTCGCCTGACCTGCCGTCGACCCGCGTCGCCCTGTGGCGCTCGCTCAAGCTGGGCTACCGAGCCGAGCCGCTGCTGATCGTCATCGCGGGCGTGACGACCATCGCCGCCGCCGTGCCCGACGCACTGTTCGCGCTGGGATTGAAGCTGCTGGCCGACGCGGTGGTCGCCGGCAACGACCGAACGCTGGTCGCGGCGGCGGTGGCGCTGGGCGCGCTGACCGCGGCCAGCTGGCTGCTGCGGCTGGTCAGCGAACGCGCCAATCGCCGCTTCGCCGACCGCGCGACCGTCGTCATCGAGTCCCACGTCGCGCGGCTGCAGGCGTCCGTGGCCAGCGTCGAGCACCACGAGCGACCCGACTACCTCGACCGCCTGTCCATCCTGCGCGACCAGGTGTTCACCCTCAACCACCTGTACGGCGCGCTGTTCGTGACCGCCGGGGCCGTGCTGCGTCTGGTCGTCACGATCCTGCTGTTGATGTCGCTGCACCCCGCCCTGCTGCTGCTGGGGTTGCTGGCCGTGCCAACCGTCGTGGTGTCGACCTGGCGAGCCGGCGCCGAGCGCCTCGCCGAGGAACGCGGCGCCGCGCAGGCGCGCCTGGCGCGGCACCTGTTCACTCTTGCGACCACGGCGCCACCCGGCAAGGAGCTGCGCGTCTCCGGAGTCGGCCCTCGCCTCATCCACGAACGCGGCGCAGCCTGGCGGCGGTGGTACGACACCGTCGTCGCCGCGCGGTGGGTCTCGGCATGGTGGCAGACGGGGTCGTGGGCGTTGTTCGGCGGCGCCTACGTCGGTGCCGTGATCTTTGTCGCCGCCGGCATTGACGGCAGCCCTGGCGACGTGCTCCTGGTGCTCGCCGCCGGCAGCCGGCTATCGCAGTACGTCGGCCAGACGGTGCAGGAGGCCAACTTCTTGCGCGGCTTCTGGCTCGACGCCTCCCGGCGGCTGGCCTGGCTGGAGGACTACGCCGCCGCCCACCACAAGCGCGCTGACCTGCCGGTTCCCACGCGGCTGATCGACGGCATCCGGCTGGAGGGCGTGTCGTTCCGCTACCCAGGCACCGAACGGCTGGTCCTCGACGACGTCAACCTGTCGCTACCCGCCGGCGCGGT
>JALZLC010000116.1 GCA_030858885.1 Actinomycetota bacterium | reverse complement strand
GAAGGAGATCGACCCGCCGGCCCTTCCGCCGGCGCGGTGCAGCACCTCCTCGACCGTGGCGGTGTTGGCATCCGCGATCAGTCGGCTCCGCAGGTATTCCTGCAACGACTGGTGCGCGGCGGTGGCTCTGCGACGCAGTACCGCGTGCGTCTCCTGCGGAACGTCTTTGATCTGTATGCTGGGCATGGCGCCATTTTGGCGCCAGTGGTGCCTAACCGCAAGCGCCATCGCTTCGCTACTTGTGCGCACCTGCGAGCGCTTCGGCGTCTCAGCCGGGCGGGATGCCGCTCACTGCCAGCGGCTCCCGGCTCGCTGGTAGATGTCTTTGAGGATGCCCTCGGTGTCGTAGGACAACGACCAGTCCGGGTAGTGCGACTTGAACTTGCGCAGATCGCTGACGTACCAGATGTGGTCACCGACGCGGTTGTCGTCGACGTAGGTCCAGTCCAGCTCTCGGCCGGTGATCTGCTCGCACAGTTCGATGGCCTCCAGCATCGAGCAGTTGCTGTCCGACCCACCGCCGATGTTGTAGACCTCGGCGACGCGCGGGTTGCGCGCGAACGCGTCGAAGGCGGCGATCAGGTCCCTGGAGTGGATGTTGTCACGGACCTGCTTGCCCAGGTAACCGAACACCGAGTACGGCTGGCCGGTGACTACGCACTTCATCAGGTAGGCCAGAAAGCCGTGCAGCTGCGTCCCCGAGTGGTCGGGTCCGGTCAGGCACCCGCCGCGGAAGATGGCGGTCGACATGCCGAAGTAGCGCCCGTATTCCTGCACCAGCACATCCGCGGCCAGCTTGGAGGCGCCGAACAGGCTGTGGGTGCACGCGTCGACGCTCATGGCCTCGTCGATGCCGTGGCGGGCGTAGGGGTGGGACGGATCAACTTCCCAGCGGGTCTCGCGCTCGACCAGGGGCAGTTCGTTGGGCCGGTCGCCGTAGACCTTGTTGGTCGAGGTGAAGATGAAGGTCGCGCCATCGGTGTGCTCGCGGGTGGCCTCCAGCAGCTCCAGGGTCCCATTGGCGTTGACGGTGAAGTCGGTGCGCGGATCGCGCGCCGCCCAGTCGTGTGACGGCTGAGCCGCGGTGTGGATCACCAGCTCGACATCACTCCCGTACACGGCGAAGATCCGCCCCACCGCCTCCGCGTCGCGGATGTCCACGGCCTCGTGGCGATAGTTGTCGAAGCGGCCCCGCAGCGCCTCGACGTTCCAGCTGGTGGAGGCCTCCGGTCCGAAGAAGCGCGCCCGCATGTCGTTGTCGATGCCAACCACGGCATCGGCCTGCTGGGCGTAGAACCGCACGGCCTCGGCCCCGATCAGCCCGCCCGAGCCCGTGATGATGACCACCCCCACCGCAGCTCCTTGTCGTTGGCCTTCACTACGTTCTGCGATGCGCGGCCTTCACAAGTAACCGCTATGCGACCCGGCTGGTTCAGCGGCGCCCCATGCCCACGCCCTGGGCTCGCTGGTAGTGCTTGCCCTCCGTCTGCAGCGAGGGCGCCACCATGACCTCGGCGCGCTGGAACTCCTTGATGGTGGCATAGCCGCAGGTCGCCATGGACGTCCGCAGGGCGCCGAACAGGTTGCGCGTGCCGTCGTTCTCGATGGCCGGGCCGGTGAGGATCTCGCGCAGCGTGCCGATCTGGTCCACGTGCACCCGCGCCCCCCGCGGCAGGTCGGGGTGGAAGGTCGCCATCCCCCAGTGGGAGCCGCGGCCCGGCGCCTCGGTGGCGCGAGCCAGCGGGCTGCCGAGCATCACCGCGTCCGCGCCGCAGGCGATCGCCTTGGCGACGTCGCCGCCCGTACGCATGCCGCCGTCGGCGATGATGTGGACGTAGCGGCCCGTCTCCTCAAGATGACGGCTGCGCGCCCCCGCAGCGTCGGCGATCGCCGTGGCCTGTGGCACCCCGATCCCGAGCACGCCGCGCGACGTGCAGGCGTTGCCAGGCCCGACGCCGACCAGGATGCCGGCGGCCCCGGTGCGCATCAGGTGCAGCGCCGAGGCGTAGGACGCGCAGCCACCCACGATGACGGGAATGTCGTAGCGGGCGATGAAGTCTTTGAGGTTCAGCGGCGCGGTCCGCGACGACAGGTGCTCAGCGGACACGACGGTGCCCTGGATGACGAGGATGTCCAGTCCGGCGTCGAGGGCGTGGGCGTGCCACGCCTCCACCTTCTGCGGCGTCAAGCTGGCGGCGGTGGTGATGCCGGCCTCGCGCAACTCGGTGACGCGCTGGCCGATGAGTTCGGGTTTGACCGGCTCCTTGTAGAACTCCTGCATCCGCGCGGTCGCCAGCTCGGGGGCCAGCTCGGCGATCTCCTCAAGCACCGGCTCCGGGTCGGCGTAGCGGGTCCACAGCCCTTCGAGGTTCAGCACCCCAAGCCCGCCGAGGCGCCCAAGCTCCACGGCGGTGCGGATCGACACCACGCCGTCCATCGCCGAGCCGAGCACGGGCAGCTCGAACTCGTAGGCGTCCAGCTGCCAGGAGATGTCGACGTCCTCAGGGTCGCGGGTGCGCCGGGACGGGACGATGGCGATGTCGTCGAAACCGTACGCGCGACGGCCGCTCTTGCCGATGCCGATCTCGATCTCCGCCACGCAGCAACTCCCAATCTCGGGCTGGTCCGGCTGCGATCGCGGCGGCCCAGCCGTGGACACGGGGAAGATCAACACCTTAGCGCATGGTGATCATGCCGCCGCCCCTGGAAGGCCGTACGCTGTCGCGCGTGCCTGACGACTACGACGAGTTCGGCGAGCGCCCCGACGACGACGACGGCGCTCCGCAGCCGCTGGATCACCACGAGGTCGCGCGCGTTCGCCGCGACCTCGAGGACCTCACGGTGTTCCGCCAGACCTTCGAGCCGGAGGGCTTCCGCGGCACCAGCATGTTCTGCGCGGACTGCGTCGAGGAGCACTACTACGACTGGGCGATCCTGGAGCAGAACCTGCGCGCGCTGCTGGAGTCCGGCGAGGTCCCGGTCCACGAACCGGCGTTCGATCCCAAGCCAGACGAATACGTGGGCTGGGAGTACGCGCAGGGCTATCTGGACGGGCAGGCCGACGCGGGCGCGCACCTGCTGCCCGTGCTCACGAGCCCTGACGGCAGCTGCCCGTTCTGCGGTACCCAGCTGCCTGACGCCGGGGAGCAGGCCTTGTTCTGTCCCGCCTGTGGCACGCATCTGGGTCCCGCGCGTATCGCTCGCGCGCTGCTGGACCGCGGATGGGAGGCCGACGCGGTCGCCGATCTGTTGCGCGGGGCCCGGGTGCCCCCGCTGCGCGGTCTGCCGGCATGACCGAAACCGCGCAGCGCAATGTCGGTCCGCACACGCTGCTCGTCGTCGAAGGTGACCTGACCACCCAGGTCACCGATGCCGTGGTCAACGCGGCCAACGAGCAGCTGGCTCACGGCGGCGGTGTGGCGGCCGCCCTGTCGCGGGCCGGCGGGCCGGCGGTGCAACACGAATCCGACCGCTGGGTCGCTGAGCACGGACCAATCGGGCCGGGTCAGGCGGCGGTGACGACGGCGGGCGAGATGCCGGCGCGATGGCTGGTCCACGTGGTCGGCCCTCGCCACCGCTACGGGCAGGACAACGAGGGCCTGCTGCGACAGGCGGTGCGGGCGGCGCTGGACGCGGCCGTCGAGGCCGGAGCGACGTCGGTCGCCCTGCCGGTGATCTCGGCGGGCGTCTTCGGCTATCCGCTGGGCGAGGCCAGCGCGGTACTCGCGGCGGCGGCGCTTGACTGGCTCGGCGGGCGCGTCGGCGGGCCACCCCTGGAAGTGCGGCTCGTCGGCCGCGACCAGACCGCCGTTGCCGCCCTTGGCGCCGCGATCTCGCGGCAGGACTCCGCTGGCTAGCGGTCGCTGACCACCCGCACTGCGTTCACGGCGTCGGGCGACCGATACTGGCGCCCTCCAGGCCGGCCGCGTTGAGCTTCTCGGGTTCCCAGATGCCGCGGGCGTCCACCACGACCGGGTACTCCAGCAGCTCCTGCAACTGGTCGGGGCCAATGGACCGGTACTCGTCCCACTCGGTGCAGACGATGACCCCGTGCGCGCCCCGCAGCGCGTCCTCGGCGTCGTCGCAGAAGATCGCATCGGGATATCGGTCCCGGACATGGTTCAATGCCACCGGGTCGTGCAGCCGGACCACGGCTCCCTCGGCGAGCAGCGCGTCGATGACCTCCAGGGCCGGCGCGTCGCGGATGTCGTCGGTATCGGGCTTGAAGGCCACACCCAGAATCGCGATCTGCTTGCCGGACAGGTTCCACAGCATCCGCCGTAGCTGGCGAATTGGCCAGGACTTGGCTTCCCGGTTGATCCGCTGGGTCTCCCGCAACATGCCGAAGTCGTAGCCCAGCTCCGCGGCGATATGCACGAACGCCTCGACGTCCTTGGGGAAGCAGCTGCCGCCGTAGCCGAGGCCGGCGTTGAGGAAGTCGCGGCCGATGCGCGCGTCGTGGCCCATCGCGTCGGCCACCTGCCAGACGTCGGCGCCGGCCAGCTCGCAGACCCGCGCCACGGCGTTGATGAAGCTGATCTTGGTGGCCAGGAACGCGTTGGAGGCGTGCTTGATGAGCTCCGCGGTGCGCACGTCGGTGGCGACGTAGGGGCAGCGGTGCCGGTCGAGCAGCGGCTCGTAGACACGGCGCATGACACTGTGTGCGCGCTGGCTGTCGGCCCCGACGACGATCCGGTCGGGACGCAGCGTGTCCTCCAGCGCCGTTCCCTCCTTGAGGAACTCGGGGTTGGACACGACCTCGTGGTCGACGCTGAGGCCACGGGCACGGCCTTCCAGGGCCAGTGCCTGCGCGATGCGCTGCCCGGTCTGCACCGGCACGGTGGACTTCTCCGCGACGACCAGCGGCCCGGTCGCGTGCTTGGCAACGGTCGCGGCCACCGCTTGCACCGCGGACAGGTCCGGAGAGCCGTCTGCTCGTGCCGGCGTCCCGACGCAGATGAACGCGACCTCGGCGGAGTCCAAGGCCTCGGCCGGCTCGGTGGTGAACGTCACCAACCCCGCTTCGACGCCCGCCTTGGTCAACTCCGGCAGGCCCGGCTCGTAGAACGGCACGATCCCCTGCCGCAGAGAGTCGACGCGGCTCTGGTTGTCATCGACGCCGACGACCTCGTGGCCAAGGTCAGCCAGGCAGGCGACGGTCACCAGCCCGACATGCCCAACACCGATCACCGCGATCTTCACTCTGCCTCCAACGCCGGCGTGCACAGATGCTGTTCGCTGCTGTTGCCATGACAGACGCCTGCTCGCGTCCGCCGAAGGTATCAACAGACGCGTGGCTCGCGTCCGCCCGACGGTATCACGTCACGCTCGGTGATAGCACCGTGACGCTCGCAGCAAGCACCGCCGCGCACGACGGCGACTGCCACGCTGACTGCTGTGGGGGGTGCCCGCCATGCCACCCTAGGTAAACTCCAGCCGTACGATTGACAACATCCCGGGGGAGGGCCACACTTGCACAGCCGTGGGTTGATGGCGAGGGGACTACGCATCGACCGTAACGGTGGGCAAAACCAGGCTTGAGGGGGAACTTCGGCTGGCCCGGCTCCGAACGAAGTCGAGAGCGTGTCGTCGGCTTCGGGGCGGGGCGGGGCGGTAGTCGCAATGCTACGGGGGGCAAGTGGTGCAGCGAGAAAGCATGGCAATTTCAGTGCGCGGACAAGCAGTTGGTCTGCGTCGCGACTCGGCCGGGAGTGGGGCGGGGCAAGGGTTGCAAGCAGAGGCACTTGGTCAGGTTCACGGACTCACGTTGGTGGCGGCACTTGGCGCGCAGCACCAGCCGAGCGCCTATGAGCGCTGGGTGAAGCCATCCATCGACCGGCTGGT
>JALZLC010000109.1 GCA_030858885.1 Actinomycetota bacterium | reverse complement strand
CTACGCGCTGGCGGCCGGCGCCGTCGCCGTCGCGGTTCCCGACCCGAGCCTGCTTGGTAGGTTGCGTCTGGCGCCGCCGCCGCCCTCGCCGGCCTCGGGCGCTGCGTCGCCGGTCTCCGCTCCGGATGGCCCCATCGTGCTGTTCCTGCCGGCGCACAACGAGGAGGCCAGCGTTGCCGGCGTCGTCAGCCGGGTTCCACGACTGGTGCGTGGCCGCACGGTCCGCTGCCTGGTCATCGACGACGGCTCGACCGACCGCACCGCCGAGGTCGCGGCCGCGGCGGGCGCCGAGGTGGTGTCGCTCGGGCGCAATCAGGGCCTTGGCGCCGCCGTGCGCCGCGGTCTTGCTGAAGCGGTGGAGCGAGGGGCGGCCGTCGCGGCCTTCTGCGACGCCGACGGCGAGTACGCCCCCGAGGAACTGGAGCGACTCGTCGTCCCGATCCTGGCTGGCCGTGCCGACTACGTCGTCGGGTCGCGGTTCAGCGGCGATATCCGCCGGATGCTGCCGCACCGCCGCCTCGGCAACCGGGTCCTGACGGCCGCACTGCGCTACGCCGCCCGGCTGCGGCTGACCGACGGCCAGAGTGGCTACCGCGCCTTGTCAGCGGCCGCCGCCACCAACGCCGAGGTCATCCACGACTTCAACTACGCCCAAGTCCTGACCCTGGATCTGCTCGGCAAGGGCTACCGCTACGCCGAGGTCCCGATCGGCTACGGCTTCCGCACCAGCGGGCGCTCCTTCGTCCGTCTCGGCCGTTACCTGCGCGCCGTCGTCCCAGCCGTCCACCGCGAGCTCAACGCCGCCTAATGGGGGTGTCACCGGGGCCAGCATCGTCCGAAGTAGGTTCCGGTGTCCGAGCCGCCGGGTGGGTGAGCACTAACGCCGCCAGAGACGATCGAAAGCTCTGTAGTCAGACCGTGCCCCCGCCTGGACGGTGAGGGGGCGATGACGACTTGTGGGATGACGTGCCGAACGTCGAGCACTGATCCATTAGGCCGTGCGCCAGACCTCCTCCAAGGCTCGTGTGGTGACCGACGGGCTGGACTGGAGGAGGAGGGCAACGATGATCCTGGTCGGCATCGACTGGGCCGAGGACCACCACGACGTGGGGGTCATGGACCAAGACGGGCGGGTGCTCGCTGGCGAGCGGGTGGCCGAGGGCATCAAAGGGGTCGGGCGGCTGCACGCGCTGATCGGCGACTACGTCGACGACCCGGGAGCAGGTGGCGGTGGGCATCGAGACCGACCGCGGGCTGCTGGTCGCCTCGCTGGTGGCCGCTGGCTATCAGGTGTACGCCATCAACCCCAAAGCGGTCGACCGCTACCGCGACCGTCACTCAGTGTCGGGCGCGAAATCTGACCGCGGCGACGCCAAGGTGCTGGCCGACATGGTCCGCACCGACCGCCACAACCACCGCCGCATCGCCGGCGACAGCGACCTCGCCGAGGCGATCAAGGTCACCGCCCGGGCGCACCAGAACCTGATCTGGACCCGCCAGCGGCAGATCAACCAGCTCCGCAGCGCACTGCGCGAGTTCTACTCCCCCCTCGCGCACGGTAGCGAAATGGCCTCTGGCCTGGGGATTCGTCTCTCAGGCCGGAGGCCATTTCGGGCTCATGTGCCGGGATATGTGCTAGGCGTCTCCCAGATGCGCCGCGAAGCGGTTTACTGCCGCCTTCTGCATCGTCGGGGTGACGTGGCTGTAGATGTTCATCGTCGTGGTGATCGTGGAGTGCCCGAGCCGCTCCTGCACCACCTTTGGGTGCTCCCCGAGTTCCAGCAGCAGGGTCGCGTGCGTGTGCCGGAGACCCTTCAGTGTGACCCGCGGGAGGCCGTCGATGATCGCCGTGGCCCAGTTGAGGCGCCGAGCCCAGCGGCTCGTGATCGCATCGGGCACGCGGATCGCGCCTTCGTCGTCGCCGAACGCGTAGGCATCGGCCCTTCCGAGGTCGAGTGAGACTGCGCCGCGGGCTGCTCTGTGTGCCTTGAGGACTTGTAGGGTCGCGGCGTCGATGTCAATGACACGGGCGCTGCCCGTCTTCGTGGTCTTCGCCTTGTTCCGCTCGGTGACGTCGGCGGAGCGCCGGATGCTGATCCGCTGGGTCGAGAAGTTGATGTCACCCCAACGCAGCGCGAGGGCCTCACTGCGCCGCATCCGCGTGTAGGCGATGGTGCGCCACAGCGGGAAGAGGTCGTCGTTGAGAGCGTCGCGGTTCCAGATCAGGAATGCGTGCAGCTGCGGACCGGTCCAGGTGATGATCTCGGGCTTCTGCGCGCGGATCTGGTTGCTCTTGGGAGCGTTGACGGTGCGCTTCCTCTTCGTCGGGTTCGTGAGGATCAGGCAGTCGTCGATCGCGGCGTCGAGCATGGCGCTGAGCGTGACGTGCACCTTGCTCACTGTGTTAGCGGATAGCGGCTGGCCGAGATGGGGCTTGTCACGCCGCCCGCTCTTCTCCAGCTCGCGGTAGTGGGCCGCGATCCTGGTAGCGGTCAGCTTGTCCAGGCGGATGTCGCCGAGCCGCGGAGTGATGTGGTTACGGATGATCTTGCGGTAGCCCTGGATCGTGGAGTTCTGCAGCCGTAGTCCTGCGACCCACTGGTCGGCGTAGTCGCCAATGGTGGGCGCCTTTCCTTGGAACCTCTCGTTCTGCGCCTTCTTCTTCAACGCCTCTGCGAGGGCTGCTTGCGCTCCGTCGAGGTTCTTGAAGCCTCCGCGGGTGATCCGGAACTCGCCGAGTTCGGGCTTCTCCGGGTCTCGAGGCACGTAGATCTGGAACTTCCACCGAGGTCCCTGCTTGGTGGGGTAGTCGGCGATGGAGCCGGCGTGCCGGGACCGTGAGCGCCGCTGACGCTTCTGCGCCGCGTCATCCGGTGCGGGTGGCTTGCTCCTGCCGGACATGTCGTCTCACCTGTCTTGCTGTCGTTGGCTGCTGAGGCAGCTCATTCTTGGATGGGCACGCCGTTCGGGTCGAGCTGAAGGAGGCGGCCGCGGATGAACGCGAGCCGTTTCCGCTGGGCCGCCAAGCGCTCCTCGTACACCGCGCGCGGTGTGATGCCCTTCTCTTCGTCTCCCATGAGCGCGAGGAGGTCGGTGAAGCGCTTGATGTAGGACTGGCAGTCCCTGGCCTGGTCGGTCCAGTACCGGATCAGGTCCGCGGAAGTGAGCTTGACCTTGCCCTGCACCCAGGATTGGACTTCTTCGGGCACGTACTCTTCGGGCACGCCCGTCGGTGCAGGAGCATCATCGACCGGGGTGAGCAGGTCGGCCGGTGTCGTCTCCAGCGCGTAGGCGAGCGCCGCGAGGTCGTCGACGTCGACGCGGCGGTCGCCGTTCTCGATCTTGCTCAGGGCAGACGGCGAGATGCTGCGCCCTGCCGCTTTCAAGCGGGCCGAGAGTGTGCGCAGGTCGACGCCAGTGGACTGGCGTGCCCGCCTGAGGTTCACCGCGACGTGCCCGTTCGTGTTCCCTGGCGAGTTTCCCCGTCGCCTTGTCTCCATGCTAGAAACATACACCGCGATACTTGACACAACAAGATCCGGGCAACTAGATTTTGTCCTCTACTTCACGCGTGGTCGAGAACGGTAGGTCGGGGAATGCGTACCAGCACCATCACGATGGATCAGCTCCGTGAGTCTCGGAGCCTCATCATCACCCGCACGGAGGCTGCGCGCGCGCTCGGCGTTGACCCGCGCACGGTGACGGCCGGGATCGACAACGGCACGATCCCCGCGGTCAAGCTCGGCCGCCGCGTGGTCATCCCGCGCGAGAAGTTCCTGCGGCTCTTCGATCCCGACCAGGGTTGAGGCGGTGGCGATTCCGACTGCACCCGGGGTGCGGCTTGTAGAATCGGTGTCTGAACAGTGCTGAGGCGACCGGAGGGTGGTGAGGGTCATGGCGACGGAACGTGTGCTGTTCCGGGACGTGATCCCGTACGAGCTGCCCTCGTCGCTGTCGGCGTTGCAGGGCCCGGTGGACGGGATGCTGGAGGTGCCGATCACCGTGCATTGGGGCCCGACCCGCAGCTTCGACCTGAGCGAGGCGGGGCAGAGGCGCATGGTCTACCAGGCGCTGGTGCGGGAAGGCACCTCTCAGATCCAAGAAGCGCTGTTGAGCGAGACGCTGCTGTGTCAGGAATGGGATGGCCTGATCCTGCCCGACCGCTGCCGAGGCCTGTGGGAAGAGCGCTTTCCGGAGCTGGCTGCATAACCCAGCTCCCGGCGAGCCGGTTGGCCGCCTCGTGACCGGCGGCGGCGACGCGGGTGTTCGCGCCGAGTTGCAGTCGCGCGTGACGGCGCTGCTGTTGGGTGCTGTCGGCGATGCCGGGTTCGTCCTGGCGGGTGCCGGTGCCATCCGCCAACACGGCCTCACGGATCGTCCCACCGAGGACGTCGACCTGTTCACCGTCCCCACCACCACCGCCGAGCAGTTCGGGGCCGCACTCGATGCGGCTGAGACTGCGTTGCGCGGTGCGGGATTCGAGGTCAGCCGGTCTCGGGTGTCGGAGTCGTTCGCTCGGTTCCAGCTGCGCAGGGCTCTGGACGGCGAGGAAGTGCTGGAAGTGGACTTCGGCATCAACTGGCGCGCTGATCCGCCCGTGGCCATGAGCGTCGGTCCGGTGCTGTCCGAGCGTGATGCCGTCGCCGGCAAGCTCTCCGCGGTGTACTCCCGCGGCGAGGTGCGCGACTTCCTGGACCTGGATTCCATCCGCTCCACAGGCAGGTTCACCGACTCCGAGCTGGTCGCGCTCGGGGAAGAACACGACGGCGGCTTCGACATGGGTCTGTTCGCCGCGCAGCTGTCCCGCATCACCACGATCCTGCCCACGCAGGCGGCACAGTACGACGTCACGGCCGACGAGTTCGCGCAGGTCCAAGCCCGCATCCTCGCCTGGGCAGTCGAACTCCGTGATACGGCGAGCACAGGCAACACTGGGGCGGGCCCGCGAATCCGCACGACGCCGCCTGCGAAGTCACCGAGGCCTCCTGGGGCAGCAGAGCGTTCATCGCCGCCCGGTGCCCACTGGTTGGGAAGAAGCTCTGGCGCCTGGAGTGACCCTCCCGGCCCGTCGTTGTGAGAAGGCGCGTGGGACGCACTCTCACGGGACGGGCCCCTGGCCGGCGGGGTCAGAGCCCGAGTCTCTGCCCATCGTTAGGTGCCGGGCGAGGTGGGGACGGCTGCCACGGATGCGGCTCTGCTCGACGGAGCGCGCCGCGCGTTCAGCGCGCTTGCGCACGAGCCGTGCTGCCTGGCCGACGGGAAGGGTCTGGATCTCGGCGAGCTGACGCCGCGCCTGATCGGCCAGCTCACGCCACTCGCCCGCGCGAGCGCCCACCGCTCCTGGCGGCAGCTGTCCGAGCACCCGCTGCCGTAGCTGAGCGCGCTCGTCGAAGTGTCGGCGGATCAGGTGCGCCTGCTCAGTGCGGGCGCGCTCGACCTCTTGACGGGCCTCGACGACCCACGGGTGGGCAGCGGCCTGTGCCTGGGCGACGGCTTGCGCCCACATGTGCACATCGGTCCGCGACAAGGGCAGGTTGCCCCAACGCTTGCGCACCACGGCCTCCAGGGCACGGTGCTCCTCGGCGGCCCCGGCCAAGATGCGTTGGGTGGCGCGTCTGCTGAGCCGGCCCGCCCCGCGGGAGGCTGTCGAGGCTTCCCACACCCGAGCCTGTACCGCGAGGTATGCGGTGCCGTCTTCGGTCGCCTGGGCGATGAGTGGAGCAGTGATATCCGTGCTCACCTGTTCGGCATGCGCGTGCGCGGCGGCGACGACCGCCTGCTGCTTCTCCTGCTCGGCCCGGTGCGTCTGCCATTGCTGGTCGAGAGCGGCTGCGGCCTGCTCCCACGTCTGGGCCTGCCGGTCGGCGTGCTCGATCAGGGCGGCGAGCCTGGCGCGCTCCCTGTTGACGAGCTTCGCGGGCCCGTCATCGGTGAGGCCTCGGACAGCGTCCTCGGCGGCGCGGCTCGCCTCGGCGAGGCCGCGGTCTGCAGGGTCGCGGTCGAGCGCCGCGGTGAACTGATCGCGCGCCTGGTCGAGGTCTGCGGCCACGATGTGGAGCTGGTTCATCGCGCGGCCACGGGTCATACCGACGTACACCCCGGCAGCACTCAACGCGTCGCCAAGCAGGGTGTGCGATTCCTGCACGGTCGTGCCCTGCACGCCGTAGGCGGTGGAGGCGTACGACAGGTGCGTGTGCTCGGCCACGTAGTCGGCTGAGAGGGTGACGGTGCGCTGGTGCTTGCGGCCGCTGGATTGCTCGGTGGCCCACACGGTGCCGTCCTCCTCGACGTACTGGACGATCCAACTCTGCCGGTTGGCGACCCCCAGCTGGGCGTCGTTCTTCCGCGTTTGGATCACGTCGCCCACACCGATGCTGAGTCCGTCGCTGCCGGTCGATGTGCGGGTGTCGTCGACGTCGCCGCGGCTGACGCGCTGCTCGCGGATGTGCTCGTTCAGCTCGCGTGCCTCGTCGTTGGTCGCCACAGTGATCGCACAACTCGCAGGGGCCGCAGCGATGGCCTGGTGGGCGCGTTCGGTGCTGTCGTGCAACGCGATGAGGCCGAGCGCATGCAACGTGTCGAACAGGAGGGCCGGGTTCTCCCCCGCGCGCAACTGCGCAGTGAGCTCGGCGTACTCCAGGTCGGTGAAGCGGTGCACTGTCGCCATGTCGTAGCTGCGGCCGACGAGGTGGGCTGCCATGTCGAGGACGCCGCCGCGCCCGACCGCGGGAAGTTGCGCACGGTCGCCGACAAGCGCGAGGGTCGCGCCGGCCTCGGCGGCAAGGGTCAGCAGCGCGAGGGCGGTGTCCTGGTCGAGCATCCCCGCCTCATCCACGACGATCCGTTCCCCCACACGCAGGCGCGCCTCGGCGGGCGGTCCGTCGTAGGTGGTCCCGGTCTCCGGGTCGAGTGCGCCGGGAGCGAGGCGTGTCCAGACGCCGTCGCGGTTCCACCGCCAGCCGTGGGCGTGCGCGAGCTTCGCGACCGAGTCCGCCGAAACACCAAGTTCCTGTTGCGCCGCATCGGCAGCCTTCTTGGTGGGTGTCACGATCCGGATCGGACGCCCTTCGCCGGTGGCGGCCTGGATGGCGGCGCCGAGCATGGTGGTCTTGCCCGCGCCCGCCGCGCCTTCGACGACCACGAGCGGATCGGGCGAGGCAACCGCAGCAGCCGCGCGAGTCTGCCCCAAGTCCAGGTTGTGTTCCCGCCCGAGCCTGGACACGTCCGGGAGGTTGGGCTCCTGGTGCGAGCGGCGTGCTTGCAGCAAGTCACGTAGCTCGGTCTCGACCGTGACGACGTGCAGGCTTGTCAGGTGCGCAACGTGGTCGGGATGCACCGTTCCTGGTGGCAGCACGGACAGGCAATCCTGTGCCGCGAGCTTCGTGGTGAGGGTGATGAAGTCGTGCAACGCCTCGGGGGTCGCCCGTACGCCGGCTTCGGTGGTGATGTGGGTGACGTGCTCCTGGACCGTGTGACGCGACCATGTCGAGGCAGCGCTGGCGCACCGGTTCAGGGCGCGGCTCGCAACCTCCTGCACTCGCAGATCATCCAGCGACACCGGCGGGCGGCGGTAGACCCGTGGCAGGTTCGGGGCGTAGCCGACTTGTTCAAGCTCGGTGCGCCAGCCGGCCTCGTCCTTGAGGTTTGACGGCTTCTTGTTGGGGCGCTCGTGACTCCACGCCAACGCCATCAGCCGTGATGTGACGACCGGGCCGGGCTCTTGACCCGGGTACGCCGCCTTCCACTGGGCTTGCATGCGGGCGAGGTTCTTGGTCACCTGCTCGCCGCGCTTGCTCATGTGGGCGTTGAACGGCTCCAGCTCGGCCACCTCCCCGGTGACCGGGTCAAGCGTGAGGCCATGAAGGTCGAGCACCGCTGCGAGCTGTGGATGGGCGGCGATGACCGCCGTGCCCAGCGCCCGAACCGCGCCCTGCTGCTTGAACAACGCTGCAGTATCCAGGCCCCGCCACGCGCCGGCGGCCCAGACGCGGG
>JALZLC010000091.1 GCA_030858885.1 Actinomycetota bacterium | reverse complement strand
CAGTTCCAGAACTCCTCGGTGTAATGGCCGTCGATCAGCATCCGAACCAGCAGCTGGCGGTGGCGCGGAAGCTCGTCGAAGGCCAGCCCATCCAACACCGTGATCACGTCAACGTCGGCCGGGTCGGGTTTGTCGGACGTGAAGCTGCCGGCCAGCCACTGACGGTGCACCTCGACCAGCTCCAGCAGCGCTTCGCGGTGGTGGGACCGGTAGTCGAAGATCGCCGACCGCGTCCGAGAGGAGGCAAAGCCGTCGACCAGCACCTTGCGGACGTCTTGGACGGAGGCGGGATGCCGACCCTCGGGCAGGTTGCCGGCGGCATCAAAGGAAGGGATGCTCACGCGAGAACAGGTGTCCATCGGGCAGCCGCTCCAAACGGCGGCGCCGACTAGCATGCCGGGGTGGCCGACCACCCGCAGGTGCGCCCCGCCGCGACCGTGCTCCTGCTGCGGTCCGGTGCGGCTCCCGTCGAGATTCTGCTGCTGCGCCGTTCCGGCTCCAGCAGCTTCGCCGCCGATGCCTGGGTCTTCCCGGGCGGCGTCGTCGACGAGTCGGATCGCCACCTGCCGGCCGGGCTCTGGGAGGGCATCGCGCCGGCCGCGCTGACCCAGCGCTTTGCCGCCGACGAGGCGACCGTCCTTGGCTTCCACGTCAGCGCGGTGCGGGAGACGTTCGAGGAGGCGGGGGTGCTGCTGGCTCGACCTCGCCACGCCGAGATCAAAGCTGGCGCTGGAGCCGACGGGGAACACCGACGAGTCGAGCTGGACCCCCAGCGACGCCGGCTGCGTGCTGCACTCGCCGCCGGTCGCCTCGACCTCGCGGGGTGGCTGACACAACGTCGTCTGGTGCTGGACCTCGGCTGCTTGACCTACCTCAGCCGCTGGGTGACGCCGGTGGCCCAGCCGCGGCGCTATGACACCTGCTTCTTCGTGGCCCGCGCGCCGGTTGGGCAGATCGTCGCCCATGACCGCGCCGAGACCACCGGCCAGCGGTGGCTGCCGGCGGCCACCGCGCTGGACGAGCACGAAGCGGGCCGTCTGGAGTTGATGCACCCCACCGTGCGGACGCTGCAAGCGTTGGCGGTGCACGACTCGGTGGATGCGGTCATCACCGCGGCGGCGGCCCAGGCCCACGTGCGCAGCATCCTGCCCCACGCCGAGGTCGACGCCAACGGCCGGGTGGTCCGCATTGTGGATCCAGATGAGGTGCGCGGATGAGCCTGACCCGCCTGGACGAGCTCACCAGCGTCGTCCTGGCGCCGAACCCGTCGCCGCTCACGCTGGATGGCACCAATACCTATCTGCTCGGCGTTCCCGGCTGCGGGGAGGTGATCGTGGTCGACCCCGGTCCCGATCTGCTCGAGCACCGCCAGGCAGTCGACTCGGCGACGGCGGGACTGGATGCCACCATCGCTGCGGTGGTGCTCACCCACCACCACGCCGACCATGCCGAGGCCGCGGGCTGGGCTGCCGACTGGGGCGTGCAGGTGTGGACGTTCACGCCGTCCTTCGTGCAGCTACCGGCAGCCCCGTTCCACGACGGCGAGCAGCTGTCGAGAGCGGGGGTGACGTTGGAAGCGCTGCACACGCCTGGCCACGCCAGCGACCACCTGTGCCTGCGGGTGTGCCAGACCGACGCCGTGCTCAGCGGCGACCACGTCCTGGGTCGCGGCACGACGGTGGTCGCATGGCCCGACGGAGACATGGCGGCCTACCTGGCCTCCCTACGGCGCCTTGCCGCCCGCGCCGCGACCGCCTTGTATCCGGGTCACGGTCCGGTTGTAGCCGATCCCGCCGCCGCCATCGCGCAGTACCTGACTCATCGCGAGGAGCGCGAAGCTGAGGTGCTCGCCGCACTGGCCACCGGCGACGCGACACCGGCGCAGGTGGTGGTTCGGGTCTACGCCGATGTGGATCCTGTCCTGCATCCGGCCGCCGAGCGAACCGTGCGCGCACAGCTGGCCAAGCTGCTCGACGAGGGCCGGATCACCCGGGTGGTCGATCCCGACGGCGGCGACGTGGAGACCTACCGCCCTCAAGCAGCGAAGCGGTAGGACAGGACCTTGTCGGATGACCAGACGCTCCGCGGCGGCGCCAGGCGCCGCGACCACACGGCCCTTGGAAGTGCCCTGGGACTCGGCGTGGCCTTTTTGATTCTCATCGGCTTTGTCGCGCTCGCCGAGCGCGACGTCTCTTCCAGTCCTCAGGCGCGACCAGCCGGGCAGCCATCCACCAGCGAGGGGGTGGCCACCGTCCCCGCCGCGACGCCCACCCAGCCGGCGCCCACTGAGCCGGCGCCCACTGAGCCGGCGCCCACTGAGCCGGCGCCCACTGAGCCGGCGCCCAGCCCCTCCACCGGCCAGCCAACCGACGCGGACGCCACGGCGTTCATCACCCAGTACGAGACGGTCTACGGCGAGGATTCCCGGTCGCTGGCCAGTGACCTGGATGCCGACGGGTCCAACGAGCTGGTGTTGGCGCGGATCACCGACGGGGTGGCCATGCTCGACGTCGCGCGGTGGAGCGGCGAGGGCTACGAGGTTGTGTACAACGACGAGGCGGCCAACGCCGATCGTCTGGACAGCCTGGTGGCCCGTGACCTCAATGGCGAGCTCGGCGCCGAGATCGTGCTCGTGCATTCGCTTGGCGAGTTCGGCAACAGCCTGACGGTGTGGGGAGCCCGCGGCGACAACTACCGACCGCAGCCCGCCCGTGGCGGCTGTTGGGACGGCAGCAACACCTACGGGATCACTGGCGCGGTCATCGAGGACGGAAGCATCACCGCGACCTGTGACGGTTCGTTACTACCCCGAGCGGCCTGGCCCTCGGACGTCTATGTGTGGGTGGACGGTCGCTGGACGTACCAGCGGACCCAGGCCGCGCAGCCATGAAGCCGGCGGAAGCCGGCCCCCATCCCGGAGGGATCCTGGATGAGCCGGCGGAAGCCGGCCCCCATCCCGGAGGATCCTGCCGCCGCCCCCTGCCGTTCGCGTTTGGCGCGCCTGGGTAGGATCACTCCGCCTGGCGGTCGCCCCGGAGGGGTGGCGAAGGCACTCAACCACCGGAGAAAGGTCCTGAGCGTGGCTATCCAGCTTCCCCGCGCACGATCAGTCGTTGCCAACCCGACTCAGGACGAGCTCAAGGGGTGGACAGCGCAGATGCCCAACGCGCAGCACACCGAGTTCGACAACTACCACGTCAGGGCTCGGGTCACGGCGCGCTCGGCGGGCTCCACGTTCATCGTCACCGACGACCCGGACTCGGTCTCCAAACAGACCATGTCACGGCGCGACTACGTCGGCGTGGCGCGGCGCCAGGAGGCTTACATCGCCGAGCAGGACATGCTGCTGATCGAGGGCTACATCGGACCGGAGAACAGCCCCCTGAAGCGGCCCGCACGGCTGTACATCGAACGTGCCAACGCCAACATTCCCGGGATGCAGCAGCAGCTGTACTACCCGAAGGATGCCGACTGGCGCGAGGACGACGCCCTCACGGTGATCTACACCCCGAACTGCCCTGCCGAGGGCTTCTCCGAAGAGCGCCTCGTCACCATCGACCTGGAGAACTGGGTCACGCGGGTGTTCAACATCGACTACTTCGGCGAATCGAAGATGGGTGGCCTGCGGATGTGGATGGAGTGGGTCTACCAGCAGGGTGCACTGGCGATGCACTCCGGCGCCAAGGTGATCCCCACTGACAGCGGCGACAAGGTCGGGCTCATCATCGGCCTGTCCGGCACCGGGAAGACGACGACCACCTTCACCCGCCAGAATGACTCGCTGCCGGTGCAGGACGACATCGTGGCGTTGGTGGCCGGAGGCGAGGTTTACTCCACGGAGAACGGTTGCTTCGCCAAGACCTTCGGCCTTGATCCGCAGTACGAGCCCACCATCTACCACGCCTTGGCGTCACCCGCCGGGTGGCTTGAGAACGTGGCCGTCGACGACGAGGGCAAGGTTGATTTCTTCGACGACAGCTACACCGCCAACGGGCGTGGCACCTTCGGGCTGGAGGCCATCGAGCACTTCGACCCGCGCAAGCTGGGTAAGGCCAACTTCTTGCTGATTCTCAACCGCAACGAAAGCGTGGCCCCGGCTGTCGCGAGGATGGCTTCTGTCGAGCAGGCGGTGGCCTACTTCATGCTCGGAGAGACCAAGGGCACATCGGCGGGAGGCACGGCGGAAGCCGGCAAGTTCCTGCGTGTGCCTGGCACGAATCCGTTCTTTATGCGGTCGGAGGACCTGCAGGGCAACCGCCTGGCCGAGCTCATCCGATCGATGGACTACGACTTCGGCGTCTATGTCCTCAACACCGGCAGAGTTGGAGGTGGCGAGGATGTTGAGGGCTCCAAGAAGGTCAAGATCCCTCACTCATCCGCCATCGTGAAGGCCATCGCCGAAGACACCATCACCTGGGAACGCGACCTCGACTTCGGCTATCTCATCGCCACCACCGTGCCCGACTTCGACGACCCGGAGCTGCTCGCCCCCCGCCGGCTGTATGAGCGGCTGGGGCGTACCGAGGAGTACGAGCGGGCGGTCGAGCAGGTCAAAGCCGAGCGTGCCGAGTACATGCGTGAGCACAGCGGACTCGACAAGGCGGTCGTCGAGGCGCTGACCTGATCAGCGGCGTTCGAAGAAGCGCTGCGTGGCGTAGGTGTAGCGTCCGCCCTTGGCGATGGCCACGACCATGTGGTTGTAGTCGCCCAGGATGTTCGCGCGGTGCCCCGGCGAGCGCATCAACAGGTAGTGCAGGCGTTGGGCGGCGTCCGAGGCCGTCGTTCGCCCGACGTTCTCCCCCCAGGCAACGGTGGACGGGGGCACCTCGTGGCGCAGGTTGCGGTCATGGAAGATCTTCTGGCGTCGCTGCATCTGGCGGGAGTGACCGCGTGCTTCGTCGAGGACACCCCAGCTGATCTTCAGCGGCCGCAGGTCATGTCGCCGCCGAGCGGTGTTGACCCGCTGCTCCAAGTCCTGGCGGATCTGCGCACCATCGCGCGGGTCAAGGGCCTGCGCGTCGCTCGCGGGCACCAGCGCCAGCAGCAACGCGGCGGCCAGCAACACGACGGTGAGGCGCGGCAGGGTCAGACGAACAGTAACCATCCACCGTGTATCGGCAGCGGGGCGAAGGTCCTTGAGCGAGCGATCGCGCGGATGCGGGTGCGCGATGACTTCGCTGAATGAGCGCGGAATGAGCGCGACGGCCCCGGTCAGACGTCGGAGCGGGCGACCACGCGGCCGGTCGGCTGGGGGCTGCCACCCACGGGTTCGATGGTGACCGCGATCCCCTCGGCGCCGGCAACGATCTCGTCGATCAAGGCCAAGGCCCGGCCCGCGTCGTCCGGCTCGAACAGGCCGGCAGGGACCGGTTGGCCGTTGTGGATCAGCCAGACCTCATAGGTCTTGGCAGGCTCGAGCGGGGCCATCCCGTCGCTGACGAGCACCCCGCGGTCAAGGCTCGCCGAGGAGATGTAACGCACCGTCTGGTCGCCGTCCGCACGGAGGTCGCGGGTGCGAGCGTCGCCCGCGGCCAGGATCGGGAGAAGGTCGTTGACCGCCTGGGCGTCGTCACTGTCGGCGGTCAGCTCCTGCTCCAGCCCCTCGACACGCTGGTTGAGGTTGGCCGTCATCGAAGTCAGGACCACGACGGCCAGTGCCAACGCGGCGGCGACCGGCGGGAGAGCCAGTCGCAGGCGAGCCAGCAGCGACTGCTGCGCCCTTGTGGAAGAGGTCGGCTGGACGGGAGGTAGCTGCCGCGTCACGTCGACCAGGTCGAGGACTCGCGTGCGCAACTGCTCGGGAGGGCGCTCGGCGGTGATGGCCGCCAGCACCGCGGCGGTGGTCAACAGCTCGTCCACCTCGTGACGGCAGGCGGGGCAGACCTCCAGGTGGCGCTCGAAGAAGGCGCGCTCGTCGGCCGGCAGGGCATCCAGGGCGTGGGCGCCCGACAACGTGTGCACGTCGGCGTCCACTCCGTTCACGCGGTCACCCCCAGGTTGTCTCGTAGTCGGATCAGTCCGTCGCGCAAACGCGTCTTGACGGTCCCAAGCGGCGTGTCCAGCAACTCGGCCACCTCGCGGTAGGTGTAGCCACCGTAGTAGGCAAGCTCCACTGCCTCGCGTTGCAGGTCGGTGAGCCCGTCAAGCGCCGCACGGACCTGCTGGTGTTCCATACGGACCTCGACCTCCTCGGCGACGGAGTCGAAGCCAGCGCCGCCTGCGTTGCGGACGCCCACGCGGTCGTCGCGGTTACGCGCGGCCTGCTCGCTGCGCACCCGGTCCACCGCCCGGCGATGGGCCATCGTCATGACCCATGCGGTAGCGCTGCCGCGGGCAGCGTCGAAGCGTGTGGCGTTGCGCCACACCTCCAGGAGGACCTCCTGCGCCACTTCTTCTGACTGCGCCGGATCCCGCAGCACTCGGCGCACCAAGCCGTAGATCTGCTCGCTCATCCGGTCGAACAACGTCGTGAAGGCAGGCTGGTCCCCCCTTGCCACGCGCGCCAGCAGCGTCTCGGTGGAGACGGGAGCTACCGACCCGGCCCCGGCAAGAACTGCCCGCAAAGGCCGAGGCTGCGCCGCCGCCATCGGCTCATTGCTCCGCTCGGAGTCGGGTTCGCCGCGCTCGTTGTCCACGGCACCATCATGACCGTCTACGGGCGGTTCGACGCGACTTGCCGGCAAGATTGGTGCCCGCCGTTGCCAGGCGCTAGGAGCGGCCCCGCTTGTACAGCGTTGGCGCCCGTCCCGGTCCCTGATGGTCAGGGTCGGTCCCCTGCTCCTTCAACCGTCCGGCGCCGACTTCCTCCTGCACCACCTTGCGCACCACCGCGGGCGAAGCCCCGCTGGCTCCCTGCAGCGCCTTGACGGTGAACGCGCCCTTGGGAATGGCGGCCCGAACCTCGTCGACGGTCA
>JALZLC010000032.1 GCA_030858885.1 Actinomycetota bacterium | reverse complement strand
AAGCCGGCGGCCGCGGCCACGGCGACCGGCGCGGCGGAGTCCCACTCGTACTGCCCGCCGGCGTGGCAGTAGACGTCGGCCTCCCCGCGGACCACGGCCATCGCCTTCGCGCCCGCCGACCCCATGGGCAGCAGCTCCGCGTCGAGCGCGGCCGCGACGTGGTCGGTCACCGCCGGAGGTCGCGTACGACTGACCACCAGGCGGGTCTTGCCGTTGCGCGGGGCTGGCACCTGTGGCGGGTCATCGGTCGACAGCACCAGATCAAGGCCGGGCAGGGCCACGGCGCCGACCACAGGCTGCCCGTCCACGGCCAGCGCGACGTGGACGGCCCAGTCGCTGCGGCCCGGCTCGCCGAACTCGCGTGTCCCGTCCAGCGGATCCACGATCCACACGCGCTGCCGATCCAGGCGCTGGGTGCTGTCGCTGCCCTCCTCGGACAGCACCGCGTCGTCGGGATAGGCCTCGGCCAGCAGCGACATGATGCAGTCGTGGGAACGCCGATCCCCCTCGTCGCGCAGCGCCTTTTCGGCCAGCTCAGGCTGGGCGCGTAGCTGCAGCAACAGGCGTCCGGCAGCCTCGGCGATGCCGGCGGCGGCACCGTGCTCGACATCGATCATGGGGCCACCACGCCCACGGTGACGTTGTCGCCGGCCCCGCCGTCGAAGGCGGCGTCGACCAGGCCCTGGGCGACCACCGCGGCGTCGACATTGCCGCCGAGCAGCGCGGTTGGGAACGGGTGGGCGGCGAAGTCGCTGAAGCCGTCGCTGGCGACGATCAACCACTGGTTGTCGTGCAAGGCAGTCCTTCCGTGCTCGAGGAGGTCGGGCAACACCCGGCGGGGCATGTCGCGGGCGCCGATGAAGCGGTGGCGAGGGGACGGCAGGCGTGTGGCCGCGGCGGAGCCGGCGACGTAGACCACCGAGTCGCCGAACGAACCCCACCGCAGCCGGCGGCCGGCGATGAGCGCCACCACCAGCGTCGTGCGGCTTTCCGGCGCGTCACTGCCCCAACGCTGCGTGCGCGCCACCACCGCCTGCTGCGCCCGCCAGAAGAGCTCCGCCATCTCGTCGTCGTTCAGGTCGGCCGGGGGGTCGTCGCCGAGGTCGTCGAGCACCGCCTGCAGGGCCGCCTCGGTGGCCGGCCAGCCGTTGTGCCCGTCGGCGAGCACCAGCAGCGTGGCGCGCGGGCCGACCACCGCGGCGACGGCGTCCTCGTTGGGGTCGGTGTAGGGGTAGACCTTGCGATGCCGGCCACGGCTCAAGGCCAGCGCGACGCCGCCGTCGACCTTCTCGACGGCGGTGATTCCCAACTCTGTGTGATCACGTCCCCACAGCACGGCACGCATGCGGCCAGGGTACGCGGTGGGCAGCATGGCACGATGGGCGTCATGGCCCCTCCCTCGCGAGCCGCTGACGACCCTGCCCCCAGCGCGCTGGGGTCTCGTACCCAGCGGGCGGCGGAACTGGCGCGACTGTCGGCATCGACGGGCGCCGGCTTTCTCGGCTCGCGCGTGCGCCGCCTGCGCGAAGGCGACGTGGCCGACGCCCGGTTCCACACCGAGACCGCCGAGAGAATGCTGGAGCTGCTCGGCTCGATGAAGGGGGCGGCGATGAAGTTGGGGCAGATCGCCAGCTTCGTCGACATGGATCTGCCCCCAGAGGTGCAGCAGACCTACCACGAGGTGCTGGCGCAGTTGCGCGACGCCGCGCCCCCGATGGAGTCCGGGCACATCGCCGACGTGATCGCCGAGGAGTTCGGCGCTCCACCGGACACGGTCTTCGCCGAGTGGGACCCCGTGCCGTTGGCCGCGGCCAGCATCGGGCAGGTCCATCGCGCGCGGCTGCCCGACGGCACCGCGGTGGTCACCAAAGTGCAGTACCCGGGGGTCGCCGAGGCCGTGCAAGCCGACCTGGCTAACGCCGAGCTGTTCGCGCCGCTGGCCAGGGTCTTATCCCCCAACCTGCAGATCCGCCCGTTGATGGAGGAGCTGCGCGACCGGTTGGTCGACGAGCTGGACTACCAGCGTGAGGCCACCTACCAGCAGGCCTTCTTCGAACGCTACGACGGCCACCCGTTCATTCGGGTGCCGCGCGTCTACCCCGACTGGTGCCGCCCTCGGGTTCTGACCAGCGCGTTCGCCGAGGGCGTGTCGTTCGATCGCATGCTGGCCAGCAGCTCTCATGAGGAGCGCCAGCGGTACGGCGAGATCATCTTCCGCTTCGTGTTCGGGTCGCTCAACCGCTTCCGGCTATTCAACGGTGATCCCCATCCCGGCAACTACCTGTTCCCGGGCGACGGCGCGGTCGTCTTCCTCGACTTCGGCAGCGTCAAGATGTTCCGCTCCGCCACCCGGACGCAGATGCAATCCCAGATCGCCGCGGTGCAGGCCAACGACGTCGAGCGGATGATGGGAGTGCTCCGCGCGGCCGACTTCGTGCCTGCCGGCCAGCGCATTGACGAAGACAAGCTGCTGCGCTGGTTCCGCAAACTCAACGAGCCGATCTTGGAGGACCGCGAGTGGACGTACACCGGCGAGTTCGCCCGCGAGGTGCTGCGCACCACCAGCGACCCTCGCGAGGGCTACTTCGACCTGCTACGTCGGCTGAACCTGCCGCCCGACTATCTCTTGCTCAACCGAATCCAGGTCGGGGTGAACTCCATCCTTGGTCAGCTGGCGGCCACGGCCAACTGGTTCCGCATCGCCCAGGAACTGTCTTCGGACGCCGCGCCGGCAACCGACCTGGGACGGCAGGAGGCGGCGTTCATGGCGGCCTCGCCGTTTCGGGCGTGACGGCGCGCGGGAAGGGCCTAGTAGGCCTGCTCCTTGGGCGCCAGGATCCACAGGATGATGTAGGCCACCTCGCCGGCGCCGAACAACCCGAACAGGACGAACGCCACCCGCACGGTGGTGACGTCCCAGCCCAGCCAGTTGGCGACACCGGCACATACCCCGGCGATCATCTTGCCGCGACGCGGTCGGACGAGTCTGCGCATTGCCATCGTCACTTCCTTTCCGGGTTGATCAGACCTTGGGATCCAGCTCCAGCGCCAGGGAGTTGATGCAGTAACGCTGCCCGTTGTCGCCGGGGCCGTCGTCGAAGACATGGCCGAGGTGACCGCCGCAGCGGCGGCAGACGACCTCGGTGCGCGTCATGCCGTGGCTGCGGTCGCTGTGCAGCTCGACAGCTTCGGCGACCGCGGGCTCGGTGAAGCTGGGCCACCCGGTGCCGGAGTCGAACTTGGTCTGTGAGCTGA
>JALZLC010000062.1 GCA_030858885.1 Actinomycetota bacterium | reverse complement strand
GCAGTCGGTGGTCGAGCCGTTGGCGCAGGGACCCTCGCGAAGGTTCCAGCCGTAGTCGGCGCCGGACTGGAGATCGTCGATCTCTTCCCACTCGTTCTGGCCGACGTCGTTGACGAAGATCCGTGTGTCTGCGGCGTTCGGGTCGGCGGCCATGCGGAAAGGGTTGCGCAACCCGCTGGCGTAGGTCTCCTGGCAGTGGTTGCCGTCCTGCGTCCGGCCCGTGAGGTTGCAGCGGGCGGTGCCGTCGCCCTGGTACGGGTTGCCGGCCGGGATTCCTCCGGAGCGGGTGATGCGCGCGACCTTGCCGAGCAGGACATGGTCGTCGCGTGCGGCGTCGTTCTCGCCGGCGCAGCTGGTCAGCTCGGCATAGTCGCAGCCACCGTCGCCGATGCTGACGTACAGCAGGTTGTCCTTGCCAACTTGGAGGTCGCCGGCGTTGTGACTGCCAGCGGGCGACAAAACGTTGTCCAGCAGGACCTTCTCACTGCTGAGTGCGACGCGGTTGTCGCTCGACAGCTTGAAACGCGACACCCGGTTGACCGGCCCGTTGAGTGTCTTGGTGGCGCAGGTTCCGGTCTTGTTGTAGGTGTAGAAGACGTAGATGTGGCCGGTGCTGGCGAAGTAAGGGTCGACCGCAACACCGAGCAACCCGCGTTCGGAGTTGGCGCACACCCGCGAGCCCAGATCAAGCGCCACCGTCGGCGCCGTCCCGCCCTCGGCAACGACGTACAGCCGCCCCGGCTGCGCGCCGATCAGCAGCCGACCGTCCGGGGTGAAGGCCAGTGCGGTCGGGCGGGCCAAGGCGGTCACCAGCGTGTCGTTGAACCCAGCTGGCAGCGACGGCCCGGCGACGGCGGGAACGGCGACCGCAGGCAGCAGCCCCAGCAGCAGCGCGATCAGGCAGATGCCAGCACATCGCTGCCTTGTCCGGTACCAGCCGCCAACAGCCATCCGCATCCGTCCCCGCCGTTCCCCGTGCGCGCCGAAGCGTCAGGTGACCTCAGCATGACGGCCTCCAGCGGACTGGGCAAGGCCGGGCAGGCCGGGCCCTCGCGGCGCCAGGAGACCGGGCTGCGACAATGGAAATGTGCCCGCCCACCCCGTGCCCGCCAATCCCGCCCTGCGCTTCCGACCTGATCCCGGCACCATCCCGACCGAGCCGGGCTGCTACCTGTGGCGGGACAGCCGCGATCGTGTCCTGTACGTCGGAAAAGCCAAGAGCCTGCGAGCCCGGCTGTCCAGCTACTTCCAGGCGTGGTCGGGCATCGGCACGCGGACTCGGGCGATGCTGGAGGCGGCCGACAGGGTCGAGTGGATCGTCTGCGAGAACGAGGTCGAGGCGCTGCACCTGGAGTACAACCTCATCAAGCGTCACCGGCCCCGCTACAACGTCCGTTACACCGATGACAAGAGCTATCCGTACCTAGCGGTAACCGTGCAGGAGGCCGTGCCGAGGGCGATGGTGCGGCGCAACCCTCGAAGGGACGGCACCCGCTACTTCGGCCCGTACGCCCACGCGTACGCGATCCGCGAGACGCTCGACGTGCTGTTGCGAGTCTTTCCGGTGCGCACTTGCTCGCAGGGGGTCTTCGACCGCTGCCGGCGCAACGATCGCCCCTGCCTGCTGCACCACATCGGGCGCTGCGCGGCGCCGTGCGTCGGCAAGGTCAGTGAGGAGGAGCACCGTGACCTCGTCGAAGATTTGATCGGCTTCCTTGAGGGTCACACCGAGGAGACCTTGCAGTCACTGGAAGACCGCATGACCGAGGAGGCCGCCAAGCTCAACTTCGAGTCGGCAGCGCGCATCCGTGACCAGCTCGGCGCCGTGCGCAAGGCGCTGGCCAAACAGGCGATGGTCAGCGGCGGCTTCGGCGCCACGCCCCCCGACTTCGACGCGGTCAACTTCCACGACGACGACCTGGAGGCGGCCTTCCAGGCGTTCTTCGTGCGCAAGGGGCGGGTCGTGGGTCGCAAGGGCTGGACCGTTGACAAGGTCGAGGACATCGACGACGCCGAGCTGGTCGGCCGTTTCCTGCTCGAGCTGGCGATGGAGCGCGGCACTGATCTTCCGCGCGAGATCCTGGTGCCGGTGGAGCCGTCGGACCGAGAAGCGCTCAGCGAGCTGCTGGCCGAGGTGCGCGGCGGGCCGGTCGTCGTGCGAGTGCCGCAGCGCGGCGACAAACGGGCCTTCCTGGAGACGGTTCGCGAGAACGCGGTGGAGGCGTTCCACCAGCACAAGCTGAAGCGGGCCAAGGATTTCAACGCACGCAGCCAAGCACTGCGGGAGCTACAGCAGGCCTTGGGGCTGGCGGAGGCGCCACTGCGCATCGAGTGCTACGACATCTCCACGCTGCAGGGCACCAACTCGGTGGCGTCCATGGTGGTCATGGAGGATGCGCTGCCGCGGCGTTCGGAGTACCGACGGTTCAAGATCCGCGGCGTGGAAGGTCAGGACGACTTTGCGATGATGCACGAGGTGATCACCCGCCGCTTCCGCCGACATGTGGAGGCGGCGGCACAGTCACCGGGCGGCCGAGCCGATCCCGAGCGACGGAACGTGCCCCACTTCGCGTACTCCCCGAACCTGGTCATCATCGACGGTGGCAAGGGGCAGCTCAACGCCGCGCGCCGGGCGCTCGACGAGCTCGGCGTCGATGACGTCGAGGTATGCGCGCTGGCCAAGCGCCTCGAGGAGGTGTTCCTGCCTGACCGCGACGAGTCGGTGCTGCTGCCCCGCTCCTCGGAGGCGTTGTACCTGCTCCAACGGATACGCGACGAAGCGCACCGCTTCGCCATCACCTACCACCGCAGCCTGCGCGGCAAGGCGATGACGGAGTCGGCCTTCGACGACATCCCCGGCATCGGCCCCGCGCGGCGCAGGGCGCTGCTGGCCGAGTTCGGCTCGCTCAAGCGCCTGCGAGCCGCCAGCGTGGCCGAGATCGCGGCGGTGGACGGCTTTTCCGATAGGCTCGCCCAGACGGTCTACGACGCCCTCCGGGGCGGCGCCGCGCGGCAGGAGGCGATGACCGGGTGAACCGCAAGGTGACCGTGGTCACCGGGTTGTCGGGCGCAGGGCGGACGACGGCAGCCAAGGTCTTCGAGGATCTGGGCTATTTCGTGATCGACAACGTGCCGCCCTCTCTGATCGAGCCGGTCGTGGACCTGGCGATGGCCCCCGGCTCCAGCGTCGACCGCGTCGCACTCGTGGTCGACGCGCGAGGACGCAAGGCGTTCGCTGCCAGCGGCGGCTCAGCCGCGCACCTGCAGCGGGCGCTCGCAGCCGTCGCGGCACGAACGGTTGACCTGCGGGTGCTGTTCCTGGAGGCGTCCGACGACGCGCTGCTGCAGCGCTACGACGCCGCGCGCCGGGTGCACCCCCTGGCCGCGCAGGATCGGGTGTCCGACGGCATCGTTCGTGAACGCGAGCTGCTAGCCGACCTGCGGGAGAACGCCGATCTGATCGTCGACACGTCCGATCTGACGGTGCATGACCTGCGAGACCGACTCGTCGACGCCTTCGACGGGGGGGACAGCCCCGGTCTGGTGGTCAATGTCGTGACCTTCGGCTTCAAGAACGGCAACCTGCGCGACGCCGACCTGCAGCTCGACGTGCGGTTCCTGCCCAACCCGCACTGGGTCGACGACCTGCGCCCGCTCACCGGCCTGGACGCGCCCGTGCGCGACTTCGTGCTTGGCCAACCCGACACCGGCGTGTTCCTGGAACGCCTGCGGTCGCTGTTCGACTTCTTGCTGCCCGCGTACGTGCGGGAGGGCAAGCACTACCTCACCATCGGCGTCGGCTGCACCGGTGGCGAGCACCGGTCGGTGGTCCTCGGCGAGGTTCTCGCCGACCACCTGCGCACCCTCGGGGTGACGGTGCAGGTCGACCATCGCGACCGGGGCAAGGAGTGAGACCGCGAGGATGGGCTTCACCGACGACGTGCGCGACGAACTGGCCCACGCGCCGCTCGGCGGTGAATGCTGCCGGCGGGCGGAAACCTCGGCGATGGTTCGGTTGGGCGGCTGGCTGCACCTGACCGAAGCAGGCCCCGGGTGGGTGGTGACCTTGACCAGCGGCGCGGCCACACGGCGCCTGCACGCAGCGCTGACCCAGCTGCTGGGTTCGCGCCCTCAGGTGCAGGTTCACCAGCCGACCGCCCTGCGTGCGGGTAGCTACCGCGTGTCGCTGGCGCGGCCGATCCTTCCCGC
>JALZLC010000060.1 GCA_030858885.1 Actinomycetota bacterium | reverse complement strand
TCGTCGGCAGCTGCACCACCGCGACCCCCCGGTTCCATGTCGCCGCGGCGAAGCCGGCGAGGTCGCCGACCACCCCGCCGCCGAGGGCCACGACGATGTCGTCGCGGCCCAGGCGCATCGCCGCGAGGCGGTGGTAGACGGTGGTCACCGTGGCCAGCGTCTTGGCTTCCTCGCCGTCGGGGACGATCACCGATTCCACGCCCAGCCCTCGTGCCCGCAGTCCCGCCGTCACCCGGTCGGCGTACAAGGCACGCACGCCACCGGTGGTGACCAGTGCGGCGCGCCGGGCATGCGGCAGCGGCGGCAGCACGGCCGCCAGCTCGTCGAGCAGCCCAGGGCCGATGACGACGTCGTACGGGGGCGCCACCGCGACCCGGACCCGCGCCGTCATGGGTGCAGCTCCTGCTTGGTCAGGACGCCCGGCCGGGTCCGCACCCACGCCAGCACCGCCTCGGCGATGTCCTCGGGGGTCTTGCCGTCGGTGTCGATGACCGCCGAGGAGGCCGCGTGGTAGGCGGCTTCCCGCTCAGCCTGCAGCTGCGCCAGCCGCTCGGTCACGTCGCCGCTCCCCGACAGCAGCGGGCGGGCGGGATCGTCACCGACCCGCTGGGCCAGCACCGCGACGGAGGCCACCAACCACACGAGGTCGCCGGTGGAACGCAGATGCGTGACGTTGGCGGGGTCCAGCACCGCCCCCCCGCCGACGGCGATGACCTGCCCCCGCAGCGCCGACGCCTGCCGCACGGCCTCGCCCTCGCGCCGGCGAAAGCCTCGCTCCCCCTCGCTGGCGAAGATCTCGGCGACGGGCATCCGTGCCCGAGCCTCGACCATCGCGTCGGTGTCGGTGAAGGGGCGCGCCAGCCGCTGGGCCACGAGCTGCCCGACCACCGTCTTGCCGGCCCCCATCAGTCCCAGCAGGACGATGTTGCGACCGGGCGCCAGCACGCTCATGGCGCCTGTGACCCCGCGGGTCCTCGGGGATCTGCCGCTGCCTGCGGACCGTCGGCCACCGCCGAGCGGCAGGCC
This sequence comes from Actinomycetota bacterium, assembly GCA_030858885.1. Next base: position 2,132 of record JALZLC010000060.1, on the reverse strand, counting down.
AGCAGATTGCGGCGTACCTCCTCGAGGCTGTCGCCTCCCGTCTTCTCCAGCAGCGCGTCGGCCAACGTCAGGGCGACGACGGCCTCGCAGACCACCCCCGCCCGCGGCACCGCGCACACGTCCGAGCGCTGCTGGATCGCCTCCGCCGGCTGGCCGGTGCGCACGTCAACGGTGGCGAGCGGCTGCGTCAGGCTGGACAACGGCTTCATCGCGGCGCGCAGGCGCAGCGGCTCGCCAGTCGTCATGCCGCCCTCCAGGCCTCCGGCCCGCCCGGTGATGCGCCGGTAGGCACCTTCGGCGTCCGTGGCGATCTCGTCGTGGGCCTGCGAACCGGGGACCGCGGCGCTGCCGAAACCGTCGCCGACCGCCACGCCCTTGAAGGCCTGCACGCTCATCAGGGCCGCAGCCAGACGGGTGTCGAGCTTGCGGTCCCAGTGCACATGACTGCCAAGACCCGGTGGGAGCCCGTAGGCCAGGACCTCGACAACGCCGCCGAGGGTGTCGCGCTCGGCCTTGGCCCGATCGATGCGCTCGGCCATACGCCGCGCCGCGTCGGCGTCGAGGCAGCGAACACCGACGGCGTCCACGGCGTCCCGATCGTCTGGGCCTGGGGCCGGTGAGCCGCCGGGTACGGACACCTCGCCGATGCGCACCACATGGGAGACGACCGAGACGCCCAGCTCGCCGAGCAGCACGCGGGCGAAGTAGCCCAGCGCGACACGGGTGGCGGTCTCGCGGGCGCTGGCCCGCTCCAGGATGTTTCGGGCATCGTCCAGCCCGTACTTCTGCATTCCGACGAGGTCGGCGTGGCCAGGCCGCGGTCGCGTGAGCGGGGCGCCGCGCCCGCTGCGCTCGAGGGCCGAGGGATCCTCCGGCGGGTCAGGGCTCATCACCGTCGTCCACTTGGGCCACTCGGTGTTGTGGATCACCACTGCGACGGGTGAGCCCATCGTCAGGCCGTGCCGGACGCCGCCGAGCACCTCGAAGCGATCAGTCTCAAAGTCCATGCGCGGCGAGCGGCCATGGCCAAGGCGCCGGCGGGCCAACTCGTGCTCGAGGGCGTCGGGCGCATAGGGCACACCCGCCGGCAGCCCTTCGAGGATCCCCACGAGCGCGGGACCATGGGACTCGCCGGCCGTCAGGTATCGCAAGGCCACGGCCGGTCTACCACTTCGCCGCTGCACGCATGCCCAGACGGTACCGCCCGTGGCGCGGAGGCAAGGTGGCGCTGGCCGGGACTACTTACGGATGTTCTCGCCCTCGCAAAGCGTGAAACGGCTGTCGCCGAACAGCATCGTGGCGCACTGCCCGTCGATGTCGAGCAGGCGGAAGCGCTTCCCGAACTCGTCGCCCTCGCTGGCGTTGTAGCCCGTGCCGTTGACGGTGATGGCCGCCTGTTGCTCGCCGTCGTCACCCTGGAAGACATCGACCAGGGTGACGGCGGTGCCGCTGACGCTGGCGTTGTCGGAGCTGTCGCCGTCGCTGGTGTCACCGGTGCCGTCCGCCGTCGTGCCATCCGTCGTCGTGGTGCCGTCCGTCGTGGTCGCGTCCGCGGCTCCGCCGGCGTCGTCGGACACCAGCTCCTGGAACGGGTCACGCGCGTTGAACACCTGGAAGGTTTCCGCCGGCGGTTTTCCCTTGCGAGCCCTGCGGTCAGTGCGGGGCGCACGATCAAGGTCGCCGTCGAGATCGGCGTCGGCGTCGGCGTTCGCCGCGGGCTCGGAGGCGGCTGTTCCCGGGCGGGCCGCCATGCCGACCTCGTCGTCACCGCCACCGGACAGCAGCGGGTTGATCACAAAGACGAACAGCAGCGCCAGCACGGCAATGACACCGAGGACGATGAGCAGGGTGCGGTTCACAGGACCGCCAGTGGTGGCATCGCTCACGGGTCTACGACTCCTCGGCTGCCGGGTCGGCGGTGGCCGACTGGCTCTCGGTGGCGCTCGGCGCTGGGGTTTCGGTGGCGCTTTCGCTGGGAGCGGGTTGTGCTGCGCCGGCGTCGGGAGCCACCTCGGCGGCGTCGACGTCTTCGGGCGCCGACGTCGGCACGACGGTGAACAGCTGGCCGCCCCACGTCGTGGTCATGGTCGGGAAACCGTCCTCGGCCTCGGCGATCGCCAGGTTCTGCACAA
>JALZLC010000035.1 GCA_030858885.1 Actinomycetota bacterium | reverse complement strand
GGCCCCCCCGCGCGGCCAGGCAACCTGCTGCGCGGCCGCGCCGACGCCATCCACATGGTCGCGGTCGACGCCAAGCGCAAACGCGCCACCATCGTGGACATCCCCCGTGACTCCTTGATCTCGGGATCCAAGGTCAACGCCTACCTGTCGTCGCGCGGCCCGGGCGGACTTGCCCGCGTCCTGGAGGACTACAGCGGCGTGGAGATCGATTACTGGGCCGTCACCAGCTTCGCCGGACTGCGCCGCATGGTCGACGCGATGGACGGGGTGCAGATCTCCCTTCCGCGGTCGATGTACGACGCCGGCTCCGGCGCCGACTTCTCCAGCGGCCGCCAGCGGTTGAGCGGGGAAGAAGCGCTGGCCTTCAGCCGCAACCGCAAGGGCCTGGCCGACGGCGATTTCGGACGGACGCGCCACCAGGGCCGCCTGCTGCGCGCGGTCCACGGTCAGCTTCGTGACCACCGTTGGGACCTCCCAGAGCTGACCCGGCTGCTCGGCACGCTGTCCCGGAACACCGAGACGAACATTCCCGCCCGCAAGCTGTTCGAGTTCGCCCAGCTGGCGGTCAGCATCAAGCCGTCGCAGGTACGCCAAGCGCCACTGTCGGGTGGTGTCGGCACGGTCGGCCTGGCGTCGGTCGTCTACCTCGATCCTGGCGGCGCCTTCGCCGACATCCGCGCGGGGCGGATCGGGCCCTGACGCGGCTGCCCCAGCGTGCGCCCAGCTCGGCCCACGGTGGCGCCGCGCCCGGCCCAAAGCCGAAGGTCCGCCGCCTTTCGACCTCGGCGATCAGTCCCTCAGGGTGGCGTGGGTGACGTCACCGGCGCTGACGGCGGTGGTTCGTCCGTCGGCGCCGCGCACAAGCAGCGCGCCGTCCGCCCCGATCGCCACCGCCTCGCCCTCGACGGTCACGCCGGCCCCGCGGGCGACCTGCACCTGCCTGCCCAGCGTGGCGCAGCGGCTGCGATAACTGTCGAGAAACGCAACAGGTTGCTGCCGCCAGCCGCTGTAGCGCCGGCCGAACACGCCGGCGAAGCCCGCCAGCACTCGCCAGCGATCCACGTCGCCGGCCGCGATCTCGGCCAGCGAGGTGGCGGTTGCGACGAGCTCCGGCGGGCGTGGGACGCCTCTCCAGTCGACGTTGCAGCCGACGCCGACGACCGCGGCCTCACCCACCAGCTCGACCAGGATGCCGGCCGCCTTGCGCCAGGGATGAGCGCCGTTCTGCCTGAGCAGCAGGTCGTTGGGCCATTTGAGCGCCACCTCGGCGTCCGGCAGGTGCGGGGCCACGGCCTCGGCAAGCGCCAGACCAGCCAGCAGCGGCAACAGCCGCAGCTGCCGGGCGGCCACGGCCGGGCGCAGCAGCAACGAGGCCAGCAGTGACGTGCCGGCCGGCGCCTGCCAGGACCGGTCCAGCCGCCCGCGCCCGGCGGTCTGCTCGTCGGCGAGAAACAGACCGATCTCCGGCTCACCGGCACGCGCGGCCTCGGCGGCCCGCAGGTTGGTGGAGCCTGTCCGTTCCTGCCAGTCCACGGCGACGATCGCCGTCGGCCCCGCGACCAGCGAACGCACCAACGCTGCGGGCGGACCACTCATGACGACGTGAACACCTCGACGCGGGCGTGGTGGCCGGCAGCTCGTGCGATGCGCCCGTCGGCGGTCACCAACGGGGCGTCCAGCGCCTCACTCAACGCGACGTAGGCGGCATCGTGGGTGGTCAAGCTGGGTCGCAGAGCCCAGATCCGGTCCGCGAGGATCGTGTGCGCGTAACGGTCGATGGGCAGCGCCGCGAAATCGGCGCGTGCTTGTTCTGCGTCGCCCAGCGCCAGACCACCACGATTCGACAGGCGACGCAGGGCCTGCAGAAACTCGAGATCGACGACGTGCGGGGCGTGCAAGCTGGTCGCGAGCAGACGCGCCTGCAGTGGCTCGAGGGGCGGGCGGCCAATCAACGCCTCCAGCAACGCGGAGGTGTCGACGACGATCACGGATCGCGCTGGCGGATCTCGTCCATGACGGCCTGGAGCAGCCGGCGGTCGGTCAGCCCCCCGGGCCGACGGTTCGCTCGACGAAAGACTTCCGTCGTCACGGTGCGGTCCGCGACCTCGGTGATCTCCGACAGCAGGTAGTCCGACAG
>JALZLC010000012.1 GCA_030858885.1 Actinomycetota bacterium | reverse complement strand
AGTGGCGCGGCGGCGACTGGATCGTGGTGGCCATCGAGGGCGCCGACGGACCGGTCCCGACCCCGATGTCGCCTGGCGAGGCCGGAGACCTGATGAACCGCTTCGAACCGTTCGCTCTGACGCCGAGAGAGGCATGACCGCCCGGCGGCTGATCGCCGTGGGGCTCGCCGTCGCTCTCGGCGGCGCCTTGAGTCTCGGCATGGCCGCTTCCGCCTTGGCAGCTGAACCCCCGCCGAACGGTGGCCGAGCGGCTCAACAGGAGCAGCCTGATCAGGCGTGTCGTGGGCTGGGGCGCCTGGCCCCCCGCTGCGTGGCCCAAGGCGTGGGACAGGGAGTGTCCAGCGCCCTCGGTGGCGTCGGCAGCGCGCTGAGCACCAGCATCTTCCAGCAGCTGTACGAGTGGGTGGTGGGCGGCGCGACGTGGCTGCTGCGCCGTCTGGTGTCGGCGATCGACAGCTCCACCCGGCCGGACTTGCTGAGCGGCTGGTTCGGAGCCGGATACCGTCTGATGATCTCGCTGGCCACGCTGCTGGTGTTGCCGGTGCTGTTGATCGCCACCATCAGCGCGGTGATCCGGCAGGACTGGTCGGGGTTGGTCAAGTCCTACTTCGTCTACCTGCCGATGGCAGCGATCGGCACGGCGATGGCGATTCCGCTGACCGACATGGGTCTGGACATCACCGACTGGATGAGTGGACTTTTCCTGTCGGGGATGCGAGGTGACATCCAGGCGTTCCTGGACACCGCCGCCGCCGCATTGACAGAGAGCTCGGCGGGCCAGTCGGCCATGGGAGCCGGCATGCCGCTGTTCCTGGCGTTCCTTGCCGCCATCGTCATCGCGCTGGGCGCGTTCGCGGTGTGGGTCGAGCTGGTGCTGCGTTCGGCCGGCATCTACGTGGCGGTGTTCTTCCTGCCGCTGGGGTTCGCGGCGTTGGTGTGGCCGCATACCCGGGCTTGGTTCGGCCGGCTGACCAAGACGGTCGTCGCCTTGATCCTGTCGAAGTTCGTGATCGTTGCCGTCCTCGCGCTCGCGGCCGCTGCTCTCTCCAATGTCGGCGGTGGCAGCGCCGGCGAGGTCAGCCAGGTCGGCCGTGGCGCCACCGCTGCCGCGGCTGTCGAGCTCACCTCCGCCGGTGACTCCGCCGGCGGCTTCCCCGCGGTGATCGCTGGCGCCGCGCTAATGCTGATGGCCGCCTTCAGCCCGCTGGTGCTGTTCCGCGTCGCCGACGTCGCAGGCGGGGAGATGGCCACCGCCTTCGCCGGGGTCACCCAGGGCCGCACGTCGCCGATCCGGGTGCCGGACTCGCACTCAGCAGCGCGGATGTACTCGCGGGTCATGAACGGGCGCCCACAGGCCGGTGCCGGTGTCAGTGCGGGCGGCGCCGGGGCCGCCAGTGGGACAGCCGGGGTGGGTGCCACGGCCGGGATGGCCGCTGGCGACGGGGAGCTCGTCGCAGGTGGGCACGCTGCCGGTGGACAAGCCCCGGGTGGTGGGCAGGCTGCGGGTGGGCAAGCGGCAGGTGTGCCGGGTAGCGACGGACGAGCAGGTGGAGAGCGGCCCGGCGGCCAGGCCACTCCCCAGGGAGCTGCCCCCAATAGCAGCGGCGAGGTGCAGGCACCCGCAGCCGCACGACAGCCAGGGGCCGCGCCACCTTCTGGCCCGGCGCACCCCGCTTCTGGCGGTGTCGGCCAATCTGCGACCGCTCCCGCTCTGCCAGCCCCGGGAAGCGGAGCCGGCGCAGCACCGCCCCAGGGAACGCCATCCCGCCCAGCCGATACGCCCTATGTGCCAGACCGACAGGGGGGAGCCGGTCGTGAGTGAGCAGCAAGCCACGAGCCGTGCCGAGCCCCGCTACATGTTCGGCCCGCTGGAGCGTCCTGGGGTGCTCCTCGGTCTACGCGGCAGCCAGGTGGCGATCCTGGCGCTCAGCTTGACGCTGGCGATCGGTGTCATGAACTGGGTGGATCCGCCTGGCAACGTCGGCATCGCCGCCGCGATCGCCCTCGCCGCTGCGGTCACCTGCTTCGTACCAGTGGCGGGCCGCACCGTCGAGGAATGGACGCCGGTGGCGTTGCGCTACGCCTGGCAGCGAGGTCGCGGCCGCCACCGCTGGGGGTCTGCCACCCCAGGCCTCGGCCACGACAGCGCCGGCGAGGCGACCGCAGACCTCCCTGAGTGCCTCGCCGGGCTGCAGATCCTGGCCGCACCGGTGCCTGCCGGCGGCGAGATCGGTGTGCTGTGGGACCGCCGCGCCGACACCTACACCGCGCTGCTGGCCCTGTCCGGCGGCGCGTTCACACTGCTGGGAACCGGGGAGAAGCACCGGCGGCTGGCCGCCTGGGAGGACGTGCTGCGCGGCTTCGGTGGCGAGGCCTCGCCGGTGCACCGCATCCAGTGGCTGGAGCGCACCGCGCCCGACGACGGTGACGCGCTCGGCCGGGACCTGCGCGAGCGGCGGGTGGTGCCGATCGACTCCCCGATCTTCCGCTCCTACCTGGAAGTGCTGGATGGCGCCGGACCGGCTTCTACGCAGCACGAGGCCCTGCTCGCGGTGCAGATCACGCCTCGGCGGGCAGGGCGGTCAATGCGTCAGCCGGGACGCTCCAAGTCCGAGGCCGCGTGCGCCGTGCTCGTCGACCAGGTCCGCCGGGTCGACGCGCGGCTGAGCCGAGCCGGTCTGCGGGTCCTGCAAGGGGGATTGTCGCCGCGCATGGTCGCCCGCGCGCTGCGGGTGGCGGTGGAGCCGCAAGCCCGAACCGCCATGGCTCGGAGGGCGCTGCACCACCCCGACGCGGCAGGCGCCGCACCGGCCTCGGCATGGCCATTGTCCACCGAGGCCAACTGGCGCACGTTCCGCACCGACGCGGCCGTCCACGCCACCTACTGGATCGCCGAGTGGCCCCGCACGGATGTCGGGCCCGACTTCCTCGGACCGCTGCTGCTGGCGACCAACGTCACCCGCACGGTATCGGTGACCATGGAGCCGGTCGACGCCGCCCAGGCCATCCGTGACGTCGAGCACGCCCGCACCAGCGAGCACGCGGAGGGGCAGCTGCGCGACGCCAAGGGTTTCCTCACCTCGCATCGACGAAGCCGCGAGCAGCAGAACCTCGAACGCCGCGCCGCCGAGCTGCAGGAGGGCTACGCCGACTTCCGCTTCGCCGGCTACGTGACCGTCACCGCCGCGACGGACGAGGAACTCGAAGAGGCGTGCGCCGAGGTGCGCCTGGCCGCTCAACAGTCCAACCTCGAGATCCGCCGCCTTGCCGGTGAGCAGGACCTCGCCTTCACCTACACCCTGCCGCTGGGCCGCGGGCTGCGATGACCAGATACCTGAAGCGGCTCCGGTGAGGCTGCGCCCGCCTCGCGCGCACCGGGCGACCACCGCGACGTTGCAGTCGGCTTACCCGTGGATGGCTGGGGGTGAGCTGCTCGGCTCTGGTGTCTACATCGGCCGGGATCTGTTCGGGTCGGCGTTCTGCTTCGACCCGTTCCTGGCTTACGCCGCGGGCATTGTGCGGTCGCCCAACATGGTGGTGCTCGGCCAGCTGGGCCACGGCAAGAGTTCGCTGGTCAAGTCGTTCGCCTGGCGGCAGTTGGTGTTCGGCCGGCAGGTGTGGGCGTTGGACCCCAAGGGCGAGTACGCGCCGCTTGCTGCCGCGGTCGGGGTGGCGCCGTTCACGCTGCGGCCCGGCGGGACGCTGCGGCTCAACCCGCTGGATCCCGGGCCGCTGGCCACCGACCAGACCGCGGAGGAGGTCACCGCCCGTCAGACCAAGCTGCTGGCCGCTCTCGGCGAGATCGCCTTGGGCCGGCGGCTGTCACCTGCCGAGCACGCGGCCTGCCAGGAGGCGTTGGACGCGGTGCGCGCCAGCGACAGCGTCCCCACCTTGCCGCGGGTCGTTGACGTGCTGCTGCGCCCCAGCGAGGCGGTGGCGACCAACCTGGCCACCCAGGTTGACCGGCACGCCGCCGAGGCGCGCGACCTGGCGTTGGCGTTGCGTCGGCTGGTGCACGGTGATCTGGCCGGCATGTTCGACGGCCCCACCACCCCCGGACTGAACCTGGGCGGCGATCTCGTGGTGCTGGACCTGTCGGCGGTGTATGAGTCCGAGGCGCTTGGCGTGTTCATGACCTGCGCGTCGGCGTTCCTGACCGCACGGCTGCGCGCGCGAGACGGCCGCAAACGCATCGTCATCACCGACG
>JALZLC010000364.1 GCA_030858885.1 Actinomycetota bacterium | reverse complement strand
TGTTCACCGGGATCGTCGAGGAGCTGGGAACCGTGGCCGCCGTCGAGCGTTCGGCCGGCGCCGGCGTGCTCACGGTGGCGTGCTCCACGGTGGTGGCAGGCGCTCGCGTCGGGGACTCGATCAGCGTCAACGGCTGCTGCCTGACGATCACCCGGCTGGAGTCGACGCCGGGCTTTCGCTGCGACCTGATGGGCGAGACGCTGTCGCGAACGGCGCTGGGTGCCTTGATGCCGGGAGCGCCGGTCAATCTGGAGCGGGCGTTGCGGGCGGACAGCCGTCTCGGCGGTCACCTGGTACAGGGACACGTCGACGGTGTCGGCGAGGTGCTGGCCGTCGAGGCGCGGGAGCAGTGGACGACCATGCGCGTGTCGCTGCCCGCCGCCCTCGCGCCGTATGTGGTCGACAAGGGGTCGATCACCATCGATGGCACCTCGCTGACGGTGACCGCCACCGAACAAGACGCCTTCAGCGTCGGCCTCATCCCGCATACCCTCGCGGTGACGGTGCTGGGGCAGCGCCGTATGGGCGACGCGGTCAATCTGGAGGTCGACATCATCGCCAAGTACGTCGAGCGCCTGCTACGCGGTGGCGGCGCTTCTGTCTACCGAACCGAGGAGTGACTCCGGTGTCCGAACACTTCGCCGCCATCGAGGACGCGATCGCCGCCATCAAGCGTGGCGAGATCGTGGTGGTGGTCGATGACGCCGACCGCGAGAACGAGGGCGACCTCATCATGGCCGCGGAGGCGGTCACCCCGGAGGCCATCGCGTTCTTCGTGCGCCACACCTCCGGTGTCATCGTGATGCCCATGACGGGGGAGCGGCTCGACCAGCTCGAGCTACCGCTGATGGTCCCCGTCAACACCGAACGCCACCGCACCGCCTTCACCGTCTCGGTGGACGCACGCGCCGGGGTGACCACGGGCATCTCGGCTGTCGACCGCGCCGCCACCATCCGCGCCCTGGTGGACCCGACCACCAAGCCGGCCGACCTCGCCCGTCCAGGGCACATCTTCCCGCTGCGCTACGCCGAGGGTGGCGTGCTCAAGCGTGCCGGTCACACCGAAGCCGGGGTCGACCTGGCGCGCATGGCCGGACTGGCTCCCGCCGGAGTGCTGTGCGAGGTGGTCAACGACGACGGGTCCATGGCTCGGCTGCCCGAGCTGCGCCGCATCGCCGACGACCACGGGCTCCTGCTGATCTCGATCGCCGACCTCATCGCCTACCGCCGCCGGCATGAGCGGCTGGTCCACCGGGTCGCCGAGGCGGTGATCCCAACACCATTCGGTCCCTTCACGGCCGTCGGCTACGAGTCGGCCTACGACGGCCATCACCACATCGCGCTGCTGCGCGGCGACCCGATCGGCAAGCCTGAGGTGCTGGTGCGCATGCACTCGGAGTGCCTGACCGGTGACGTCTTCGGGTCGTTGCGCTGCGACTGCGGCACCCAGCTGCACGACGCGATGCGCAAGATCGCCGAGGAGGGCGAGGGCGTCATCGTCTACATCCGTGGCCACGAGGGTCGCGGCATCGGAATCATGCACAAGCTCCAGGCCTACAAGCTCCAGGACGGCGGCGCCGACACGGTGGAGGCCAACCTGGAGCTGGGCTTCCCCGCCGACCTGCGCGACTACGGCACGGGCGCGCAGATCCTCGTCGACCTCGGCCTGTCGACGCTGCGGCTGCTGAGCAACAATCCCGCCAAACGCGCCGGTCTGGAGGGCTACGGGCTCGAGATCGTCGAGCGGGTGCCGATCGAGACCACCCCCACCGACGAGAACCTGCGCTACCTGCAGGCCAAGCGTGACAAGCTCGGACACGAGTTCGCCTCGCTGGTCGAGCCGGGCGCCAGAACCACCACCACTGAGCAGTGAGGACCGTCCTCAGGTAGCGAAGCGATCGGACACGTCGATGGTGAACGTCCACGAAGGTGTGCTGGACGGCAGCGGCCTGCGAGTCGGCCTGGTCGCGTCGCGCTTCAACGAGGTCATCGTTGCGGCCTTGGTGGACGGCGCCAGCGACTGCCTGCGCCGTCACGGCGTCGCCGACGAAGACATCGAGCTGGCCTGGGTGCCGGGCGCCTTCGAGCTGCCGCTCGTCGTGCAGCGGCTGGCCGCCAGCGGACGCCTGGACGTGATCGTCGCCCTCGGGGCGGTGATCCGCGGACAGACCCCCCATTTCGACTACGTGGCCGGTCAAGCCGCCGAGGTTGGGCGCGTGGCCCTGGCCACCGGAGTACCGGTCACGTTCGGCGTCTTGACCACCGAGACCGTCGAGCAAGCCGCCGACCGTGCCGGCGGCAAGTTGGGCAACAAGGGCTGGGACGCGGCGATGGCGGCGATCGAGACCGCCCGCTTGCTCGCCGACCTCAAGTAGGCCCGCCTGGCGCAGTCCTGCGCCCGTCCCCCTACAGCCGGACCCGCCGCCAGCCGACACTGTGGACAGCCGGCTGCGCGTCGCGTCGGGAAGCAGGAGAGTCTTGGAGGTCATGGACTGGTTCGTCGGTGTGCTGTGCGGCGTGTTCGGTCTTGCCTTCGGCTCGTTCGCCAATGTGGTCATCCACCGGGTCCCCGCCGAGCGCTCCCTGGTGAGCCCTGCCAGCACCTGCCCGGCCTGCGGCAGCCGTATCGCCGCGCGGGACAACATCCCGGTGGTGTCGTGGCTGCTCCTGCGGGGCCGCTGCCGCACCTGCCGACATCCCATCGCCGCCCGCTACCCACTGGTGGAGCTGGCCGTGGCCGCGCTGTTCGCGCTGGTCGGCTGGCGCGTCGGCGCCACCTGGGCACTGCCCGGTTACCTGCTGTTCGCCTGGACCCTGGTCGTGGTGGCCGTGATCGACGGCCAGACCCGCAAGATCCCCAACCGGTTGACCTACCCGTTGACCCCCATCCTGTTGGGTTTGCTGGTGGCCGCCGGTCTGCTGACCGGCCAGCCGGGTTGGGCGCTTCGTGCCCTGCTTGGCGGGATCGTCGCCTTCGCCGCGCTGCTCGGCATCGCCCTGGCCAGCCCCAAGGGCATGGGCATGGGCGACGTCAAGCTCGCTGCCTTCATCGGCGTCGGACTCGGCTACCTGGGCTGGGGCCACGTGCTGCTCGGGATCTTCGGCGGCTTCTTAGTCGGCGGGGTTGTGGCGATCCTGCTGCTGGGCAGCGGCCGGCGCGGTCGTAAGGACCTGCTGCCGTTCGGGCCCTACCTGGCGATCTCCGCACTGCTGTCGCTGCTGGCCGGCGAGACGCTGATCACCGGTTACCAGCGACTGGTCGGTCTCGGCTGAGCTCTGCGGGGGTTTGCCGCCGGCGCGCACCGTAGGATTGCGCCATGACTGATCCCACTTCGCCCGACCAGCCCTCACCCGAGGAGATGCGGGCCTACCTCGAACAGCTGCGGGACGCCGACGCCGTCGCTCTGGCCGCCGAGGCCTACAACATGCTCGCTGCCGGTGCGCAGGTGAAGCTGGGCCGGCCCGACGCGCGGATCTTGATCGACGCGATGGGAGGCATGGCCGAAGCCGCGGGGGCGAGGCTTCCCGCGGAGCTGGCCACCCAGATGCGCCAAGGCGTCGCCCAGCTGCAGGTTGCCCAGGTGCAGGCGGAGCGCGAGGAGGCCGGGGTCTCCGGCGGGGCGGCGGCCGAGCCGACCGTTGGCACGCCGGCCGACCAGGCGACGCCGTTGCGCCCCGGGGCGCCACCATCAGGGCCCCAGGAAGACGCGACCAACCAGCGCATGACCGACCGTCTGTGGATCCCCGGCCGCGACCCTGGTCCGGGTCGTCCGCCCGGCTGACACCCGGCGGCTGGCACGGCTGCTGCTAGGATCGGTGCGAAAGCCGCGGCGCGATGCCGCCGCACGAAGACTCGCCAAGTGGGAGCGGCCGTGTTCCCCACCCCGCGGGGCGGTGGTCCTGGCAGGACCACCGGCGCCCAGCTGGGTACACAGCAGATCCTGGGTGGTTCGGTGTCGTTCACCGCCAACGCGCCCCTGGAACCGTGCGCGCACGAAGGCGCGATCACGGGTTGTGCAGGCCGCTGCCGCCGCGCAGCGGCCCTTGTCGTTGCGGCGGGCGGATCACGACAGGAGACGACGTGCCGAAGCAGAAGACCCACTCGGGTGCCAAGGACCGGTTCCGCGTCACGCGCACCGGCAAGGTCCTGCACCGCAAGATGAACAAGAACCACATGCTCGAAAAGAAGACCGCCGCCCGCAAGCGCCGCCTGGCGGGGATGAGCGAGCTGACCGGCGGCGACGCCGCCCAGGTTCGCAAGCTGCTGCGCGGCAACTGACCACCTCGTTCGTCAAGGAGAGCACTCATGGCCCGCGTCAAACGAGGCGTGCACGGGCGCAAGCACCGCCGCACGGTCTTGGATCGCGCCCGCGGATTCCGTGGGGCACGCAGCCGCCGTTACCGAATCGCCAACGAGTCGGTGCTGCATGCGATGCGCTACGAGTACCGCGACCGCCGGCGACGCAAGAGCGACTTCCGCAAGCTGTGGATCACCCGCATCAACGCCGCGGCTCGCCAGGAGGGGCTGAGCTACAGCCGCTTCATCAACGGGCTCAAACTCGCTGAGGTCGACATCGACCGCAAGGTGCTGGCCGACCTCGCCGTCCGCGACCCGGCGACCTTCAAGTCGCTGGTCGGCGTCGCGAAGACGGCGCTGAGCTAGCCCCACGCCGGCCCGCCGGGCGCGCCCATGGCGTTGATCACCAGCACGGACAACCCGGCGGTGCGTGCCGCCCGCCGCTTGGCCCGACGCCGCGGCCGGGTGCGTCGCGACGAGGCGTTCCTGGTGGAGGGGCCGCAGGCGGTCGGCGAAGCCATCGGCCACCTGCAGCGGCTGTTCGTCCGCCAGGCAGCAGGGGGCCGCGTCGCCGAGATAGCCCAGCGCGCATCGCGGGCCGGCACGCAGGTCCTGCAGGTCGACGATGCGGTGCTGGCCAGCCTGGCAACCACCGTCGCCCCTCAGGGGCTGGTGGGCGTGGCCACGCTGCACCATCCCGACCTGCCGTCCGTGCTCGCCAGCGCGTCGACGGTGGTGGTCCTGCACCAGGTCCGCGATCCGGGCAACCTCGGCACGATCCTGCGGACCGCGGACGCTGCGGGCGTGGACGCGGTGGTGTTGACCAGGGGCAGCGTGGACCCGCGCAACCCCAAGGCGGTGCGGGCCTCCGCCGGCTCGCTGTTCCACCTGCCGGTGATTCGCGATGTGGCCTTCACCACCGTCGCCGACGCCTGCGCGGCGGCGGGGCTGCGCCTGTTCGCGGCGGCCGCCGACGGGCCCGTTGCACACACCGCCGCCGAGCTGGACGGTCGCGTCGCGGTGGTCTTCGGCAGCGAAGCCCACGGGCTCGGCGCCGACGTGCGCCGGCGCTGCGGCGATGTGGTGGCGGTCCCGCTC
>JALZLC010000232.1 GCA_030858885.1 Actinomycetota bacterium | reverse complement strand
CTCGATGAGCGTGCGCCGCAGCGGCGTGATGTCCCACAGCCAGGTCCAGCCGACCGAGCGCAAGAGACGTTCGGCGACGCTGCCGGGCCCTCGCAGCCCGGATGGCCGCAGCAGCCGCCAGACGTCGTGGCGCATCCGGTAGACCTGCGAGTCCGTGATCGAGCCCCACCACGTCGCCAGCCCGTCGGCGCCGAGCCCGGCGGCCATGCCAGCGGCGTTCAACGCGCCCGCCGACGTGCCGGAGACCACCGCCGGACGCAGGCCCGCCTCCTCCACCGCAGCGATGACGCCGGCCTCGAAGGCACCGCGGGACCCCCCGCCAGACAGGACCAGGCCGAGCTTCACCGATCGGCGACACCCTCGGCGCTCAAGTCCCGCAGCGCTGCGCGGATGCGCTCCGCGGCGGCCTCCAGTGCCGAAGGCTCGGGATCCGGGTCGGCGTTGGCGAAGTCCAGGTCGTGCACGCCGTCGATGGGCACGACGTGCAAGTGGGTGTGCGGCACCTCGAGGCCGGCCAGCATCAGGCCGACCTTGGCCGGCGAGTAGGCAGCTTGCAGCGCCTTGCCGACGGTCTGTGCCACCGAAGTCACATGCGCCCACTCGTCGGGGTCGACGTCGATCCAGTGGTCGACCTCACGTCGAGGCACGACCAGGGTGTGCCCGGGCCGCAGCGGCTGGATCGACAAGAAGCCGACGCAACGGTCGTCGCGCCACACGAAGGTGGCCGGCAGCTCGCCGTCGATGATGCGGCTGAAGACCGAGGGCACGTGGAACCGCTCCTACGGCGTGCCCGGCGGCGTGGTGCCGGGCGTCGTGCCGGGGCCCGTCGGGTCGCCAGGCACGTGTGACATTGCCCCGGGGCGTTCATGCGGCGCCTTGCCGCAGTCGCACTTGCCAGCCGCACCGGAGGCCTTGAGCGCCATGCCGAGCGTCGGCAGGACCGTGGTCCCTGGAGGCGTCTCCAGCCGGACCTTGCCGCACTCCGGACAGACGACCTTGTTGCGTTGCTCTTCCATGTGGCGACTCTACCGAGTGCGCTACCGCTAGTTGTAGTTCCCAGGGACCGGGCCGGCTTCCACGCCCAACGCCCGCACCAGGAACGCCACCACGTCGGCGCGCTCGGCCACCAGCAGCGACGTCGGCTTGCCGACGCCGTGGCCCGCGCTCAGCTCGACACGCAGCAGCACGGGGGCCTCGCCGCCTTGGGCGGCCTGCATGGCCGCGGCGAACTTGAACGAGTGACCTGGCACGACGCGGTCGTCATGGTCGCCGGTGGTGATCAGGGTCGCGGGGTAGGTGGTGCCGGGCCGCAGGTTGTGCAGCGGCGAGTAGGCGTGCAACCAGGCGAACTGCTCGGCGTCATCGGCCGTGCCGTAGTCACTGGCCCAGCCCCAGCCGATGGTGAACCGGTGGAATCGCAGCATGTCCAGGACGCCGACCTCGGGCACGGCTGCGCCCCACAGGTCGGGCCGCTGCGTCAGGCAAGCCCCAGCCAACAAGCCGCCGTTGGAGCGCCCGTGGATCGCCAGGCGGTCGGGACGCGTCCAGCTGCGACCGTTACCGGCGTCACCGCGCGACAGCCACTCCCCGACCGCGATCGCGTCGTCGAACACGTGCTGCTTGTTGGCCAGGCGCCCGTCGTCGTGCCAGCCCTGCCCGTACTCGCCACCGCCTCGCAGCGTCGCCACGGCCAGCACGCCGCCGAGCTCGGCCCACACCAGCCACTCCTTCTTGCAGATCGGCGTGATGGGGACGTTGAAGCCCCCGTAGCCGTACAGCCACACCGGGCGCGCGCCGTCGGGGGTGACGTCGGGGCGGTGCACCAGGAACACGGGGGTGCGCACGCCGTCGTGTTCGACGAAGAGCTGCTCGGTGACCAGCTCGGCAAGGTCGAGGCCGGCGTCGTGCAGCGGCGTCGTGGTCGCGGTGTCCAGGTCGTAGCGGAAGGTGCGCAGCGGCTCGGTGAAGGTCTGGAACGAAAAGCAGCAGCTGCGGTCGTCCTGGCGTCCGGTGATCTCGTCGACGGCGCCCACGGTTGGTAGGCCAATCTCGTCGAGGGGCTGGCCATCCCGGTCGAACCACTGCAGCCGGTGGTGGGCGTGGTGCAGGTAGACGCCGAGCAGGCGCCCGCCGATGTAGTGCATGCGCTCCAGGGCGTCATCGCCCTCGGCGATCACCTCGCGCCAGTGCACTCGCTCAGGCTGCTCGACGTCAACGGCGATGACTCGGCTCCGCGGCGCGTCAAGGTCGGTGCGGAACAGCAGGACGCTGCCGTCGCTGCCGACGAAGTCGTAGGCGGCGTCGGCGGCGTCGAGCAGCTTGACCACGCCTTGGTCGGGCCGTTGCAGGTCCAGGTAGTACGCGCGGTTGGTCGGCTGCGTGCCATGCCACACGTGCAGGATCAGGTAGCGCCCGTCGTGGGTGACGTGGGGGTCGAAGCCCCACTCGGGCTCGTCTGGCCGCTCGTAGACAACCGCGTCGTCGGCGTCGTCGCCGAGGCGGTGGAAATGCAGGCGCTGGTCTCGGTTGACCTGCTCGTAGGCGTGCTCGGCCGCCGGGGCGTCGTAGCCGGCGTACCAGAACCCGCTGTTGTCCGGCGCCCAGGCCGCGGTGGAGAACTTGCTCCACTCGACCATGTCGGGCAGGTCTTCGCCGCGCTCGACGTCGCGGACGCGCCACGTCATCCAGTCCGAGCCGCTGGCGCTGGTGGCGTAGGCCAGCAACGTCCCGTCGTCGCTGACCGCCACGCCGGTCAGGGCGACGGTGCCGTCGTCCGACAGGGTGTTGGGGTCGAGCAGGACGCTGCCCTGCGCATCGGCGGCGTCCATGGTCCACAGGACGTCCTGGTCTTGCAGCCCGCTGTTGCGCAGCACGAACCAGCGGCCGCCGCGATGCCACGGCGCGCCGGCACGAGGGTGATCAGTCAGCTCGGCCAGACGCGTGCGGATCGCCTCGCGGTTGCCGACCTCGGCCAGCCAGGAGTCGGTCAGCGCGTTCTGCGCGACGATCCACTCGCGGGTGTCCGCAGCGTCGGCCTCTTCCAACCAGCGGTAGGGGTCGCTGACCTTGGTGCCGTGGTAGTCGTCGACCACTTCGGCGCTCCGGGCGGTGGGGTAGTGCAACATTTCCAGCCTTCCGAGGTAGCCCGTCATGGGCATGACCCTACCGAGCGAGTGCGCCTGGCTGCGGTCAGCCGGCCAGGACCGTCCAACCGAAGGCTCGCGCTGCCTGCGCCTGCCGAAGGTCGGCCGTGAGCAGTGGAATCTGCCCGGGTCCGCTCCTGCTCAGCGCGGCGAGGTGCACCGCGTCGAGACTGCGCGCACCGGTGAGGTCGGCGATGCTGGCGGCCTCTTCGGCCAGCGCGGCGTCGATCTCGACCACCAAGAAACGTTCCCAGTCGATGCGGAAGGCACTTCTCGCGGTCGCCACCACCTCAGGCGGAAGGCGACGGCCGAGGTGGCGCCATACCTCGACCCAGGTGAGCCGGGAGGTCAGCCACGCCGCGTCACTGGAGAGCAGCTCGTTCCAGCGGTCGCTGTCGGGCTCGTCGAGATAGCGCTTCAGCAACGCGCTCGAGTCGACGTAGAGCGTCACGGGTCAGCCCGATCCTCGTCGATCATGTCCCTGACCGTGACCGGGGCCGAGAACCTCTGCGGAGGTGGTGGCGCAGGGCGGTACCCGTGACCGACATGGGTCATGGGCGACCCACTCCCCAGCTGCCCGCCTCAGCCGTCGCCGAGTCGTTCAGCACCGTGGCGGCCATGCCGATACCAAGGCGCGACCGCCAACGACTGCGACGGCGTGGCACTGCGACAGACGAAAGGGCGGCGTGGCACAGCGATGGTCGGCGGGGCAGCGCCTCGGCGCGTCCGTCACGGCGACCGACGTGCCCCTGCAGCAGGCGTTGCCGGGCCGGATCTTCGCCCTGTTCGCAGGCGTGATCCTGGTGGTGGGCGGTCCCGCGGCGGCCCTGGAACTGCCCCTGGTCGCCGGCGTGCTGCTGGCCTGCGGCTGCGTCGCCGTCGGCGGCGGACTCCTGCGCCTGGTCTTCGCCGCGCCGGCACGGCTGCATCTGGGTCCTCGGGTCTTCGTGCTCACCGCTGCCCTGCTGTCGGCACCGCTGGTGTTGTCGCGGGCCGACGTCGCCGGCGTGATCGTGGACCGCGTGCCCAGCCGCGCTCCGCGGATCCGCCGCCGTCGGCGGGCCGACGACGCTGACCAAGCCTGGTGGCCACGCGACCTCGTCGGCCGCCTGCCGCTAGCCGACGCGGGCGTGGCCTCGTTCACTGCGCCCAACGTGGCGATCCTGCTGCACGTCCCGCGAGCTGTGCCCACCTCGTGGTGGGCGTGGCCGCTGCTGACGCTCGGTCGGGCGCTGACCGACCCGGCCGACCGACCCGGGCGACGCTGCGACGGCCTGCTGCTGCGAGTCGCCGACCCGGTGGCGTTCGCCGCCACCTTGCCTGCTGAGCTGCTCAGCCCACCGCTGTCCACGGCAGCCATGGCCGCGCTCCGGCCCAGCGGCGCTGCGATCAGTGCCCGCGCGGCGACGCTGGGTGTCTGCGCGGCGGTGGCGCTGGGAGGCATCGCCGGTCAGCTCGGTCCCGGCGGGCGGGTTGATGGTGCCTGCGCTGGTGTGCGGGCCCGGCTCGACAGCAGCGAGCCATTGGCCCCCGACCGAGGCTCGGTGGGCGGTGATCTGGT
>JALZLC010000315.1 GCA_030858885.1 Actinomycetota bacterium | reverse complement strand
GCGTCGCTGCGGGACCATCCCAAGCTGCGCGACCGCTGAATCGCTACAGCAGCGAACTCACCAAGGCGACGAGTGCCGCGATCGCAAGCGCGCCGAGCACCAGCAGCACCATGGCCAGCTTGACGGTGAACCGTCCGACCCGTTCCACCCGTCGGGCGAGGCTTGGCGCCACCGGCTGCGGTCGCCGAGCCGGCTGGGATGGCTCCGGCGCGGCCACCGGCGGTGGTCGCTGTTCGGAGCGGTCGCCGTCGGCGACGGCCTCGTCTGAGGGCACGGTGGCGACGGATACGGTGGCGCTGTCCACGGTGCCGGCAGGGTTCCTCGCGGCCTCCAGGGCGCGGCGGATCTCATGGATTCCTGGCCGCTTGCCAGGGTCTTTGTTCAGCAGCCGGCGCAGCAGTGGGGCCAACACGCCGGCGCGGCGCGGCACCGGCGTCTCCTCGCGCACCACCGCGGTCAACGTGGCGGCCGCCGGGCCCCGGTCAAACGGTGCCGTGCCCTCCAGCGCGCAGTACAGCGTTGCCCCGAGGCCCCACAAGTCCGTCGCGGCCTGGCTGCTCGCGCCCTGCGCCTGCTCAGGCGCCATGAAGGCCGGCGAACCGACCACCACCGGCGACGAGACGACCGCCGGCTCGTCCTGCAGCGTGGCGATGCCGAAGTCGGTGAGCTTGATGTCACCGGAGGGGGTGAGCAACACGTTGCTCGGCTTCACGTCACGGTGGACGATGCCGCGCTCGTGGGCCGCCTCCAGCGCGTCCACCAACGCCAGGCCGATCGCCGCCGCGCGCTGGACGTCGACCGGTCCCTGCTCGGCGACGACATCCGCAAGCGTTCGGCCCGACGCCAGCTCCATGACGATGTACGTCCCGTCGTCGGTGTCCACGACGTCGTGCACGGTCGTGGCGCACGGGTGGTTGAGCCGGGCGGCCGCGCGGGCTTCCCGCAGCACCCGCGCGCGCAGGCGGGGGCGCTCGGCCTCATCGATGTCGGAGGGGATGCGCACCTGCTTGACGGCGACAGCGCGGTCGAGCAGCTCGTCGTGCCCTTCGTAGACGGTGCCCATCCCGCCCTCGCCCAGCACGGCGCGCAGCAGGTACCGATCGGCGATCCGTTGTCTCGCGTCCATCGGCAAGGGCGGTACCCGCGACACCTACCCGGTGAACGTGGCCGGCTGAGCGTAGTCCGATTCCCCTCCATGTTGCGGTCGGCTGCGCAGCAGGGCCGTCACCGCCTCCGAAGACAGCGGACAGGCGAACAGATACCCCTGACCCAAATCACAGCCTCGACTGCGCAGGTAGGCGGCTTGCTCCTCGGTCTCGATGCCTTCGGCGAGCACAGCCAGGCCGAGCGCGTGCCCGACGTCCACGATGGCGTCGACGATCGCGGTCTTGGCACCGCCCGACGAGATCGGTGCCACGAAGGCTCGATCGATCTTCAGCACGTCGATGGGAAGCCGCTGTAGGTAGCCCAGCGACGAGTAGCCGGTGCCGAAATCGTCGATGGCGAGCTGCACGCCGAGATGGCGCAGCTCCCACAGGCGCGCGAGGGTGGCCTCAGTGTCCTGCATCGACACGGTCTCGGTGATCTCCAGCGTGAGCCGATCGGCGGGCAGGTCGGCGGCCGCGAGCGCGTGGCGGACGACGTCGACAAGGTCGGACTGGCCGACCTGGCGAGCCGACAGGTTGACCGCCATGCGCAGCGCCAGGTTGGCACCGAACTCCTGCCGCCACTGGCCCAGCTGGACGGCAGCCTTGTGCAGCACCCACGCGCCGACCGGTTCGATCAACCCGTTCGCTTCGAGCAGCGGGATGAACTCGTCGGGCGGCACCAGCCCTCGCTCGGGATGGTCCCAGCGCAACAGGGCCTCGACGCCTTCGATCGTCCCGTCAGCGAGCACGACGGTGGGCTGGTACAGCAGCCGGAACTCGCGGCGTTCCAGGGCGCGATGCAACCCGGTCTCGGTACTCAGCCGGCGTGCCGCGTCGGCTCCCAGGGCGCCGTCGGACGCCTGGTAGCGGTTGCGGCCGAGGTCCTTGGCGCGGTGCATCGCCGCGTCCGCTTCACGGATGAGGCCCTCCGGACTAGCCGCCGTCCCCGCTGAGGCGATGCCGACACTGACGCTGACGAACACCTCGCCGCCCGGCAACGCGAAAGGCTCGGTGAAGGCGTCGACGGCTCGTTGGGCCACACGCATCGCCTCGGTGGGGTCGGCAAGGTCGGCACACAGCACGGCGAACTCATCACCGCCGACCCGTGCCACCGTGTCGCCGATCCGCACCACCGACTCGATGCGGCGCGCCGCATGGACCAGCAGCTCGTCGCCGCCAGCGTGACCGAGGCTGTCGTTGACGAGCTGAAACCGGTCAAGGTCTATGAACAGGGTCGCGACTGAACGGTTGTGGCGCGCCGCGCCGGCCAGTGCCTGCCGCAACCGGTCGAGCAGCAGGGCGCGGTTCGGCAGTCCGGTCAGGGGGTCGTGCAGCGCCTGGTGCACCAGCCGGTCATCGGCCCGAGTCCGTTCGATGACCCGGCCCAGCTGGGTCCCCACCTGCGCCATCACCTTCAGGACGTCGGGGTCTCGTTCGATCGGCCGATCGGAGAAGAACTCCAGCACGGCGACGACCTCGTCGCGGATGAGCACGGGAAAGGCCACGCCATCTTCCAGTCCGAGCCGGGTCCCCAGCTGTGCTCTGGGGGCGCTCGGATCCTCGGTTCCATCGGCCATCCACACCGGCGCGCGGGAGGCCACGACCCGGCCGGGGCCCTCATCGCAGCGGTACCGCTGCGCCTGGGTCAGCCGCCGGAAGTCTTGGAACCGCTCCGGGTCGTCCATCCACCACAGGCCGCTGGACCGCAAGCACCCTTCGCCATCAAGGTCGAGCAGGTGGCCGACCGTCCATCCCGTCAGTTCGCAGACCCGCTGGAGGGCGTAGCGCATCGCCTGTTCGGCGGTGCTCGCTGCGTTGGCGGCCACGGCGACCTCGTGTAACAGCTCAATGAAGGCGGTCCTGCGTCGCAGCGCAAGCTCGGATTGCCGGCGCTGCGTGATGTCGCGGATGACGGCGGTGAACGACACCGCATCGGCCAGCTGAGAGCGGCCGACCGACAGCTCCACCGGAAACTCGCTGCCGTCGCGCCCTAGCGCCTCCATCTCGACGACGCGACCCGCGAACGGCGGCGCGGTGGTGGTCACCGCCGAGGCGAAGCCGCGACGGTGGGCCTTGCGGTGGCGAGGCGGCATGATCTTGGTCAACGGTTGCCCGAGCATGGCCTCTTGGCGGTAGCCGAACATGGTCTCCGCGCTGGGATTCCATGCCGTGATCCGACCGTGCGCGTCCACCGACACCAGGGCGTCCCCGACCGACTGGGTCTGGTGGAATGCCTGCTCGGCAAGCTTGCGCTCGGTGATGTCCTCGATCTGGGAGATGAAGTACAGGGCCGCTCCCTGTGGAGAGCGAACCAGCGAGGTGGTTGCGTTCCCCCACGACACGCCGCCGTCGGGTCGCAGGTAGCGCTTCTCGCGCACCCCCACCTGCGCCGCTCCAGACAGCAACCGTTGTTGCACGCTCAGCTCGGCCTTGCGGAAGTCGGGATGGCTGACCTCGGTGAAGTGGACGCCGACCAGTTCGCTCTCACTGCGGCCCACCAGCCGGCAGTAGCGGTCGTTGACCTGGAGCAGCCGCCCCTCCGGCGAGACCAGCGCCATCCCGACCGACGACTTCTCGAACGCGAGCCGGAAGCGCTCCTCGTGGTCGCGGGCCGCAGTCGCGGCGACTTCCCACTCGGCGAAGGCGACCGACAGCACGCCGACGCTCCGCCGGGCCTCGAGCTGGCCCATCACCAGCCGCGACAACGCCTCCAGACCCTGCAGCTGCTCGGGTGACAGCACCCTCGGCTCGGTGTCGATGACGCACAGGCTCCCCAGTGCATGGCCCTCAGCGGTGACCAGCGGCGCGCCGGCGTAGAAGCGGATTCCCGGGCTGCCGGTGACCAGTGGATTGTCGGCGAACCGCGGGTCGCGGCGCGCGTCGGTAACGACGAGGGTCTCGGAAGGCGTGACGATGGTGTGGGCGCAGAACGCCTGGTCGCGTGGCGTCTCGGAGACGCCGAGCCCGACCGAGGCCTTGAACCACTGTCGATCGGCGTCGACGATGCTGACCGCTGACATCGGCGTTCCGCAGATGAGGGCCGCGATGCGCGCCAGGTCGTCGAAGGCCAGCTCAGGGGGCGTGTCCAGGATGCCGTAGCGGCGAAGGAGTGCAAGCCGTGCAGCCTCGTAGGGCGGCACGGGAGCGGCATTATTCGCCGACAAGCCGTTGTGCAGGACATGGTTCACGCTCATGCAATCGGTAAGCTCCACGTCGGCCTTCACTTGCTAAGCAGGAATAAATCGTACGTTCGCCGCTCGTGGGCGACGGCGGGCAGTCGGATCAGGCAGCCGGGACGGTTCCGCTCGCCACGACCACGCGGTTGCGCCCCTGCCGCTTCGCCCGGTACAGCGCGTCGTCGGCCTCGAGCAGGACCGCGTCGGAGTCGGCGTGGTCCGCGAGGCGAAACTCGGCGATGCCAACGCTGATCGTCACGATGCCCATCGTGGGCGCCGCCGCGTGGAGCAGTGCCAGGGACTCCACCGCTTGCCGGCAACGTTCCGCGGCGGCCACGGCGCCGGAGAGCCGCTGATCGTCTGACAGCAGCACGAACTCCTCGCCGCCGTAGCGGTAGACAGCATCCTCACGGCGGCTGGACGTGGCCAGGGTCTCGGCGACGTGGCGCAACGCCTCGTCACCGGCCAGGTGGCCGTAGCGGTCGTTGTAGGCCTTGAAATGGTCGACGTCGCACAGCGCCACCGCGTAGGGCCGCAGGTGACGCTCGGCGTGGGCGTGCATGCGGGCGGCGTCCTCGTGCAGCCGCATCCGGTTGCCCACGCCGGTGAGCGCGTCGGTCCGTGACAGCCGGGTCAGCTCGACGTTCATGCGTTGCAGCTGTGCGGTTGAGCTGGCCAACTGCTGATGCAGTGCGGTCGTGCGCTGCGCCGCGACGAGGCGCAGCTGCAGCTGGAAGGGATCGATGGGCTTGGTGAGGTAGTCGTCGGCGCCCGCCTCCATGCCCGCGCTGGCGTCGGCTCGCGAGTCCAGGCCCGTGACCAGCACGACGTAGGTGGTGGCGGCCCCGCCCGACCGGATGCGGCGGCACAGCTCGACGCCATCCATGCCCGGCATGAGGCGGTCGGAGATGACGACGTCCGGCGCCTGCTCCAGGTACAGATCCCAAGCGGCGCTGCCGTCGGCGGCGGTCAGGCAGTCGTGACCGAGCGCCTGACACACCCGGGTGACCAGCAGCCGCGCGACGGCATCGTCATCGGCGATGAGGATCTTCACGCGTTCGCTCCGGCGGTCGCCGCCTCCAACGCCACCCGCACCAGCTCCATCTCGGCCGCGATCGCATCGACCATCACCGCGCTGCTCGCCGGCACGCCGTCGCAGGCCGCATGCTCCAGCTCGCCGCACAGCTGGGCCAGGTTGTCCGCTCCCATCGTCGCGCTGCTGCCGCGCAAGGCGTGCGACAGCTGCCGTAGCTGCTCGGCGTCACCGGCCGCCGTGGCGGCTGCCAGGCCTTCCAGTCGTGCGGGCGCTTCGCCGAGAAACGACGCAACGAGGGTCGCGAGCAGCTCGTCGTCACCCGCCGCCATGTGGCACAGCATCTCCCAGCGGTCAGGGTCGATGACGTTCCTGGCGCTGTCGCGGGTAGGCGTGATGGCTGCCATCGCGGCGAAGTCCTCGCTCCCTCGCTCGTGGCGAACAGGGACGGTCCAGCGCCGGAGGACGGCGGCGAGCGTCTCAGGCCGCACCGGCTTGGTGATGTAGTCGTCCATGCCCGCGGCCAAGCACCGCTCGCGGTCGCCGTTGGAAGCACCGGCAGTCAGCGCAACAATCGGAGTTCGCTGATCCGGCGCTTCGTCGCTGCGGATCCGCCGGCTGGCGTCGTACCCGTCCATGCCCGGCATCTGGCAGTCCATCAGGACGACGTCGTAGTGCCGGCTGGCGAAGGCCGACACGGCCTCGTAACCGTCACCGGCCACGTCGACGTCGTAGCCGAGGCGTTCCAGCAGCTTGGTCCCGACCAGCTGGTTGGCGGGGTTGTCCTCCACCAGCAGGGCGGTC
>JALZLC010000228.1 GCA_030858885.1 Actinomycetota bacterium | reverse complement strand
CTGCGTCATGGTCCTGGAGGGATTGGTCTGGAACACCAGACCGGGTGCGTGGGAGGAGGAGCCGCCCGTGGTGAACAGCGGGCCCTGGTCGACCACCAGCAGATCGGTACAGCCCAGCTCGGTCAGGTGATACGCAGTGCTCGCGCCGACGACGCCGCAACCGATGATGACGACCTGGGCTCTGGACTGCATCGCTCAGCTCCGAGTTGCTCAAAGTGAAACATGGCGCTGATAGCGCAACAGTCTGCGGCCTGGGGGTGCGAGCGTCAAGGAGTCGCCGCGCCAAGGAATCGGCGCCCCACCGCATGGCATTCCCACCGCTGCAGGGGGCGGTCAGTAGTCGCGGCCGTACACCAGGTTGTGCTGGCGCAGCGCGGCGTCGGAGCCGAGGAACGCATGCTTGGACATGTCGGCGCTGTAGTGGGCGGCCGGGGGAGTGCGACCGAGGGCCTCGGCCATG
Source organism: Actinomycetota bacterium (assembly GCA_030858885.1). The sequence goes on along the minus strand of JALZLC010000228.1, from coordinate 2,652 downwards.
CTGCGGATGTGGTGTGGCCCAGCTCCACAGCACACGCCGAAGTAGGCGACGCCCAACTCGCGGGCGGCACGCGCGAAGTCGGCGATCTCGTAGCGGTTGCAGGTGAACGGGTCCAGCGCGGTCGGAAAGGGCCGGTCACCGGGGAAGTCGTCGTAGTCGGGGTCGCGCAGCGACTGGAAGCTGGGCTGGTGCGTGTGGGTGCGGTAGGGAACGGGCAGGGCGGCGACGGGGACGTCCACCGATTCGACGATGGCGCCCAACAGCGGCAGCATCGTTCGCGGCCCGCGGATGCAGTTAAGCCCGACCACGTCTGCGCCAGCGTCGGCCAGCCGCTTGCAGGCCTCGGCCGGCGACCAGCCCTCGCGGGTGTCCGGGTCACGATGGATGGCCAGGGTGACGACGGCGGGCAGCCCGGCCTGCTGGATCACCTCCAGAGCGATCAGCGCCTCGGCGGCGTAGGAGTAGGTCTCGCCGATGACAAAGTCGACGCCGGCCTCCACCGCCCAGCCGACCTGCTCGGAGAACATCGTCCGAACCTGGCGTGAGGTCTCCCGGTCGGCGGGGTCGTAGATGTTGGTGTTGCAGATGTTGCCGGCCAGCAGCGTCCCGCTCTCCTGCGCCACGCCGCCGGCGATGTCCAGCGCCTGGCGGTTGAGCGGCTCGAGGAGGTCCTCCTTGCCGATCAGGCGCAGCTTCTCGCGGTGACCGTAGTAGGTGAACGCCTCCACCACGTCGGAGCCGGCGTGCACGAACTGCCGGTGCAGCTGGCGGATCTCCTCGGGGTGGTCAAGGACCACTTCGGGGACGAACGCGCCGGCCTGCAGGTAACCCCGCCGCTCGAGCTCGAACAGGTAGCCCTCCGCGCACAGCACCGGCCCCTGCGCCAGTCGGTCCAGCAGGCCGAGGTTGCTGCTGCCGTCACCAGACATCGGACATCTCCAGGATCGTTGGGGACGCGAGCTGCCGCTCGTCGGTCGAAAGGAACCACTCCACCGAGCTCTCAGCTCCAGGGGAAGGGGGAGTTGCTGGTGGGATGCAGGCGTCCCTGGGCGTAGCGGGCGAAGCGGAACGGTTCCAGCAGCGCCTGGGGGTCGCCGGTCATCTCGGTGGCCACCAACGCCCCGACGCCGATCATTTTGTAGCCGTGGTTGGAGTCGGCGATGACGTGCGCGTTCTGCCGGAAGGTGTCGAACACGGGGAAGCTGTCGGGAGTGAAGCAGCCGATCCCGCCGGACGGCTCGGTCAAGAACAGTCCGCGCTTGCCCTCGAAGCGCTTCTGGCAGTGCGCCAGCGCAGAGGTCCACATGCGGGTGAAGTCGGCTCCCACGACAAAGTCGGGGCTGGCCGGTCCGTAGGGGTCGACGGCCACCTCGTTGACGTCGCGGTCCACGACGTAGGGCATGGCGCCGCCCTGCACACCCCCGAAGTGGAAGTCGGGCTTGTAGTAGATGCCCCACATGCGGTCGGTGATCAGGCTGCCGTCTTCGTCGTCGTACAGCGGTGCGTCGGTGTCGACGTGGACCACGGGCGGCATCTGGCCGTGGTTGTCCAGCAAGAAGTTGGGGTCGACACCCAACGTCCCCTCCTGCAACGACCAGTAGGTCCACATGTCCACGTCGTCGAGCGCCCGCCCGTCGCCGGCCGTCACCCTGATCTGCTCGGGCAGCTCCAGCATCCGCCACAGGTCGCGGATCCACGGGCCGACGGCCACGACCAGGTCGTCGCAGGCCACCGTGCCCTGATCCGTCTCGACGCCGGTTACCGCGCCGCCGTCAAGGCGAAGGCCGGTCACCTGGACCCCTCCGGCGATCTGCACGCCCTCGGCCCTGGCCTTGGCGGCCAGGCCTGTCAGCGATGCGGTGTTGTTGGCGTAGCCGCCGCGGTGCTCGTGCAGCAGGTTGGTGATGCCCTCGGCTTGCCAGTCGGCGAAGATGTCCTGCAGATAGCTGGCGCAGGCCTGGCTGCCTTCGACCAGGGTGGAGGCGTAGCCGATCGCCTGCTGCTCGGTGTGGATCTGGGCGACGTCGGCGTGCATGGACTCCGGCGAGATCTGCAGGTAGCCGACCGGGTGGTAGGCGAAGGCCTCGGGGTCAGACTCCCAGATGTCGACGGAGTGTGCCATCAGCTCCCGCATCGCGGGTTGGAAGTAGTTGTTGCGCACCACGCCGCAGGCGATGCCCGAGGCCCCCGCTCCGACCGCCGTCTTGTCCAGCACCAGCACCGAGGATCCGTCGCCTTGGCCGCTGGCTCGCAGGCGTCGCGCCAGATGCCAGGCAGTCGACAGGCCATGGATGCCCGCGCCGATGATCACGTGCGGGACCGCTGCAGGAAGCACGCCAGTCCTTTCGTCGCGCCGGAGATCGGCTATTGCCCTGGCGCGTCGGTATCCGGCATGATAGCGGCAACGATTGTTGTCACAACAGCAACGCATGGTGTTGCAGCATCATCATGGTGGGCGGCGACGGTAGCCCGCAATGGGTGACGTGCTGTGGTAGACCTTCGCAGTCGGCGAGCAGAGGCGGCGTGGCCATGAGCTTCCCGGAGTACCTGGTCAGCAACTATGACGACCTGCTGTTGTCGGCCCGCGACCACCTGTTCATCGTGGTCATCTCCATCGTGCTGGGAACGCTGGTTGCGCTGGCCCTCGGCATT
>JALZLC010000303.1 GCA_030858885.1 Actinomycetota bacterium | reverse complement strand
CGATCCCGGCTTGATGGCCACGCCCAGCTCCCGCTTCTTCGGCTTCGTCATCGGCGGCGCCGTGCCGGCGTCCGTGGCCGCCGACTGGCTGACGACCGCCTGGGACCAGAACGCCGGCCTCTACGCCGCCGCACCCGCAGCGATGGTGGCAGAGGAGGTCGCCGCCGGCTGGCTGACCGACCTGCTCGGCCTGCCGGCGAGCGTCTCGACGGGGTTCGTGACCGGCTGCCAGATGGCCAACACCACCGGACTGGCCGCTGGGCGCCATGCCGTGTTGCAACGCGCCGGCTGGGACGTCGAGACACGGGGCCTGGCGGGCTCACCAGGCGTGCGCGTGGTTGTCGGCGGCGAGCGGCACGCCACCATCGACCGGGCCTTGCGACTGTTAGGCCTCGGCACGCAGCAGGTGGCCGTGGTCCCCGCCGACGGCCAAGGCCGCATGCGCGCCGACCACCTGGCCCGCGTCCTTGACGCCGACGACTCGACGCCGACGATCGTCTGCGCGCAGCTGGGCAACGTCAACACCGGCGCACTGGACCCCATCGCCGACATCGTCGAGCTGGCTCACCGCCGGGGCGCGTGGGTCCACGTCGATGGCGCATTCGGGCTGTGGGCGGCCGCAAGCCCGTCGCTGGCGCCGTTGGTGGCGGGCGCCGAGGGCGCCGACTCGTGGGCAACCGACGCTCACAAGTGGCTCAACGTGCCCTACGACTCCGGGCTGGTCTTCTGCGCCGATCCCGGCGCCCACCGCGCAGCGATGGGCGTGCAGGCCAGCTACCTGATCCATGCCGAGCACCAGGAACGCGATGCCATGGACTTCAACCCGGAGTTCTCCCGCCGCGCCCGTGGGTTTCCCGTCTACGCGGCGCTGCGCTCCATGGGCCGCGCCGGCGTCGCCGACCTGGTGGATCGCTGCTGTGCGCTGGCCCGCCGCTTCGCCACCGCCCTGGAAGCGGCCGACGGTGTCGAGGTGTGCAACGACGTCGTGCTCAACCAGGTGCTGGTGCGCTTCCCCGGCCGCGACGGGGACGCCGACCGGCGCACGCCCGTCGTGGTGCGCGCCGTCCAGGCCGACGGAACCTGCTGGCTGAGCGGCACCGTGTGGCAGGGCCGCCCGGCGATGCGGGTGTCGGTGTCCAACTGGTCGACGACGCCTGCCGACGTCGACCGTTCGGTGGCCGCGATCCTGCGTTGTGCCGAGGCGGCCGGCTGAGTCAGCGACCCGGGCGGGTGGGGCCGGCCGGAGGGCGGGTGCCGCCCGTGGCACGTCGGCTGCCGTGGCGACGTCGAGGGAGACCAGCGCGACGCGCAGGCCCTCTAGGTCGTCCAGTCTGTCGGGCGGCGCGAGATCGTAGTGGGCGATTCCCAGGTCGAAGGCGAACCGCCACGGGTCTTGTGTCCGACCGCTGCCGCCGCTTGAGGACGGTGGTTGCCCGCAGCGGCATGATGTCGGACCGGGCCAGCGGACGCAACGGCAGAGCAACGGCAACCGAGGAGCGACGACGTGCAGATGCCCAGCGGCACGGTGACGTTCCTCTTCACCGACATCGAAGGCAGCACGCGCCGGTGGCAGGAGGAGTCCGAGGCGATGTCAGCCGCGGTCAGCCGCCACGACGACATCCTGCGCGCCAGCATCGCGCAGCACCACGGGGTGGTCTTCAAGACCGTCGCCGATGCCTTCTGCGCGGCGTTCACCTCGGTCGACGAGGCCGTGGGGGCGGCGCTGGACGCCCAGCTGGGGCTGGCCGGTGAGCCGTGGCCGACCAGTGAGCCGCTGCGCGTGCGGATGGCCCTGCACACCGGCGGCGCTGAGCTGCGCGACGACGACTACTTCGGACCGACTCTCAACAAGGTGGCTCGGATCATGGCCACCGCGAACGGGGGGCAGACGCTGCTGTCGACCGTCACCGCCGAGCTGAGTCGCGACCTCTTGCCACCCGACGCCGAGCTGATGGACCTGGGCGCTCACCCGCTGAAGGACATCCAGCGCCCCGAGCGGCTGTTCCAGCTCCTGCACTCCCGGCTGCCGCGCGACTTCCCGCCACTGCGCGCCTTCGGCTCGCTGCCCAACTACACCACCCCGCTGGTCGGCCGGGAGCGCGAGACCGTGGCCGTCGTCGACCTGCTCAAGCGCGAGGCGGTGCGGCTGGTGACCCTCACCGGTCCTGGAGGGATCGGTAAGACCCGTCTGGCCTTGCGCATCGTCGACGAGGTGGCCGCGGACTTTCGCGACGGCGTGTGGTTGATCGGCCTGGCGGCGGTGCGTGATCCCGCGCTGGTCGCCCCCACCATCGCCCACGCCCTCGGTGTGCGGGAGAGCGCGGGCACCTCGCCGTTCGAAAGCCTCAAGGGCTACTTGCGAGACCAGCGCGCCCTGCTGGTGCTCGACAGCTTCGAGCGCGTCGCGGCGGCGGGTCCGCTGGTCGCCAACCTGCTGTCCGCCGCCCCAGGCCTGGTGGTGCTGGTGACCAGCCGGGCGGTGCTGCGGGTCCGCGGTGAGCACGAGTTCAGCGTCGAGCCGTTGGGCGTCCCGTCGCCCTCCGAAGGCGATCCCGGGCACAGCGCTGCGGTGGCGCTGTTCGCCGAACGCGCTCGCGCCTCCAATCCGTCGTTCACCATCACCAAGGAGAACGTTGCCGCGGTCGCCGAGATCTGCCGCCGCCTCGAAGGCCTACCCCTGGCCATCGAGCTGGCGGCGGCACGCGTGCGACTGCTGCCACCAGCGGCGCTGCTGTCGCGGCTGTCCAGCCGCCTGCGGCTGCTCACGGGAGGAGCCGCGGACCTTCCCGAGCGCCAGCGCACCATGCGGGGGGCGATCGATTGGGGTCACGATCTGCTCAGCGAAGATGAACAGACCCTGTTCCGCCGCTTGGCGGTGTTCGCGGGCGGCTGGGCGCTGGACGCCGCGGAGGAGGTGGCCGGCGAGAACCTGGACCTCGACGTGCTCGATGGGATGGACGCGCTACTCGGGCAGAGCTTCGTGCGCAACCTCGGCGGTGAAGGGATCGAGCCACGTTTCGCGATGCTGGAGACCATCCGCGAGTACGCCTTGGAGCAGCTGCAACGCAGCGACGAAGCGCCGGCGGTCGCGGCGCTCCACGCCGCGTACTATCTGCGGCTGGCCGAGCAGGCGGCGCCGCACCTGCGCAACCGCGACCAGATGGTGTGGTTGACGCGCCTGGAATCCGAGCACGCCAACTTCCGGGCGGCGTTGCGCTGGGCAGACGAGCAATCCGACGTCGACACGGTGCTGCGGCTGTCGGCCGCCTTGGGCGGCTTCTGGCGCGTGCACGGCCACTTCACGGAGGGCCGCCAGTGGCTGGACCGGGCACTGTCGCTGTCGGTGGGCCAACGCACGGCCCTGCGGGCAACGCTGTTGGACCGCGCCACCGTCTTCGCGCGTGCCCGCGGCGACTACGGCCCGGCGGAGGCGCAGCAGACCGAGGCGGTGCAACTCCAGCGCGAACTTGGCGACGGTGACGCCCTAGCCTCGGCGCTGAATCTGCTGGGGGCGCTGCGCTACGACCAAGGCGATGTCGCTGGCGCTCGGCGGCTCATGGAGGAGAGCCTGACGGTTCGCCAGGAACGTGGCAGCGACGAGCGGGCGGCGGCGGAGACGATGAACAACCTGGGTGTGCTCGCCCACGGCGCCGGGGAGCTGGAGACGTCCGCCGACTATTTCGCTCGCAGCCTGGTCATCTTCCGGCGGGTCGGCGACGACGAGGGAATCGCGCGGCTGGTGATGAACCAAGGCAACCTGTACCTGGACCGCGGTGACCACCGGCGGGCCGCGGCGCTCATGCGTGAGGCCATCGCGCGGTTCCACGGGCTGGGCAGCACCTGGGATCTCGTCGACTGCCTGGACTTCCTGGCCACCAACCTCGGCCTGCGCGGCCGTACCGAGCAGGCCGGCACACTGTTCGGGGCCTCCGAGGCGCTGCGCGAAGCGATCGGGGCGGTCCGCCCCGACCCTGAGCAGGACGACTACGAGGCCAAGGTGGCGGCGACTCAGGCGGCCGGCGACGCTGACGTGCTCGCCGAGGCCTGGGCGGTAGGCCGCACCATGACCTTGGAGCAGGCGGTCGCCTATGCCCTGGTCGACGAGGGCAGGGTTGACTCATGAGCGTGCTGATCTTCCACGGCTACCTGCTGCGCGGAACCGGCAGCAACATCTACAACGCCAACCTGGTCCGGGCGCTGGTCGCCGGCGGACACGAGGTACACCTGCTGTGCCAGGATCCCGCCGCCGAGCAGCTGGACTTCGTCGATGCCGTCGGGTCGTGGTCGGACGGCGAACTGGTGGTGCGGACCCTGCGCGAGCCGGTCCGCTGCACCGCCTACCGCCCCGACATCGGCGAGCTGCTGCCGGTCTACGTCGCCGACGCCTACGAAGGCTTCAGGGCCAAGACCTTCCGCAACTGCTCCGACGGCGAGCTGGCGACCTACGTCCAGGCCAACGTCGCGGCCGTCCGCGATGTCGTCGCGCGCGTGTCGCCTGACGCGGCACTGGCCAACCATGCCGTGATGGGCCCGTTGATCCTCGCCCGGGCGCTGGACGACACGGTGCCCTACGCGGTGAAGATCCACGGCAGCGCGATGGAGTACACGGTCCGGCCACAGCCGGAGCGGTTCCTTCCTGCGCTGCATGAGGGACTGGCCCACGCACGGGGGGTGCTGGTCGGCTCCCGCCACGTCGCGGAGCGGCTGTGGGAGGTCGCCGGCGACGTGCGCGACCGCACGCGGCTTGGTCCGCCGGGCGTGGACGTCACAGCCTTCCGACCGCGGCCGGCCGACGAGGCCGCGGCCAACCTCGATGTCCTCGCCGATCAGCTGGCCGCCACCACCCCGTCCTGGGGTGGCGAGGCAGGCGCCGCCGAGACCCTTCGGGCGCTGGACCCCGGGGTGCACCGAATCGTGACCTACCTCGGCAAGCTCATCGTCTCCAAGGGTGTTGACCTGCTGCTGGCCGCCTGGCCGCTGGTCACCGCGCAGGTGCCTTCGGCACGCCTGTGCGTCGTTGGCTTCGGAACCTATCGGGAGGCGCTCG
>JALZLC010000266.1 GCA_030858885.1 Actinomycetota bacterium | reverse complement strand
TCAGGTTGTCGCGGTGGGCCCGGAAGAACCCGCCCGTGGTGGCGTCGTAGCAGCCGATCTTGAACCCCTCGAAGCGGCTGGCGCGGAAGGCGAACGCCTTGGCGATCTCGGGCATGATGCGCCGGCCAACTTCCGAAGCGATCCGCTGGGACAGCGCCTGATCGGTGACCGTGTGGTCGCGCCGGCGCTTGTAGTCGACCGCCATCGTGTCAGCGCGGCGACCGCCCGCCGACGACTCGACGCCCGTTTCCACCGCCCCCTGCTGCTCCCAGACGCTCATCAGCTCGGCGCACATGCCTGCGTCGAGCGCGTCGGGGATCAGCAGCACCGGCGCCTGGGCGGTGATCTCCGAGGCCTCCTGCCGTGGGAGTTCTGCGACGGCGGCCCGCACCGCCCTGGCGGCGTCGGCCGGCGAGGCATCGGTCCAGCCGTCGAGCACCCGCAGGTTCGGATCCAGCAGGTAACCGGTTACGCCACGCCCGGCACGGTAGGCGGCGTGCACCTTGCCGTCCACGTCGGACAGCAGCTCGGCATCGTCAAAGGAGGCATCGTTGTGCAGCTCGTCCCCGCGGTCGGTACTCGCGCCCGGGCGAGCTACCCGGTGCAGGGACACATCGAGACCGTCGCCCTGCCCGAGTGCCGCCGCCAGCGCCGTGACGGCCTCCACCTGCCCCGAGTCGCCAGCGTCGAACAGGCAGATCACCGCGGGTCGCCCACCCGCGATGGCGTAGAAGCGCGTCGCCGTTCCGTCCGCGCGGGGAAGGACAAAGTCCGGCGCCCGCAGGCCTCGCGCCAGCAAGGGTGCAGCGGAATCCATGCGGCTTCCTGTCATCGGCGGCCCACCAGCCTGCGCCCCGCAGCGTTTCGCCGCCACCGGTACGCTTTCGCCAACCATCTGGAGGTGATGCATGCCCCTGTTGTCCACCGCCGAAGCCGAGTCGTTCCTGGCGCAGCGCCACTGGGGCGCACTGGTGACCCTCAAGTCCTCCGACGGGCGGCCGCAGATCAGCAACATCGGTTACGCGCTGCTCGACGGGCGCATCCGAGTGTCGGTGACCGAAGACCGCGCCAAGACTGCCAACGTCCGCCGGGACCCGCGTGTCAGCCTGCATGTGACCAGCGACGACTTCTGGACCTACGTCGTCGCGGAAGGCGATGCCCAGCTGTCCCCGCTGGCGACCGAACCGGGCGACGAGACCTGCCGGCGGCTGCTGCAGCTCAACGAGGCTGCCACCGGCCACCCGCACCCCGACCACGACGAGTTCTTCGCGGCCATGGTCGCCGATCGGCGGCTGGAGCTGTCGTTCGAGATCGGCAACCTGTACCCGACAGCTCGGTGAACTTCCGGTAGCACCGCATTCGGCGGTCGAGGCGTTGCCGGGCGCGGCGCCCTTTGCTACTGTCGGCGGTGGACCGGTCGGACCGGGAGGTTCTGCGTGTCCGGGGTGCCGGTGTAAACGCACGGGAGCGCGCCCTGCACAACCGAGCGGAACCGAATGCGAAAGTGGGCTTCCGGCCCACTTTTTGTTTCGTTCGAGTGCCGGCGAGTGCCGAGCAGACAGGAGGTGACATGGCGCAGGACACTGCGGTGATCCGGCGTTGCGCCACCACCGTCGCCGCCGCCGCGGGCTTGGACCTCGTCGACGTGCAGGTCAAGGGCGCCGGTCGTCAGACCATCGTGCGCGTGGTGGTCGATCGCAAGGGTGGGGTTGACGTCGGCACCTGCCAGCAGCTGTCGCGCGAGCTGTCCGAACAGCTGGAGGCCTTCGATCCCATCAGCGGTCGCTATTCCCTGGAGGTGACCTCGCCGGGAACCGACCGCCCGCTGCGCACCCAGCGCGACTTCGACCGCGTCGAGGGCCGGCTGGTGCAGCTGCGACGGCAGGAGGCCGACCGCGTCGCCGAGCTTCGGGGCACCGTGCGCGAGGCTCGCGACGACGCCGTCGTGCTGGTCGTGGACGGCGCCACGGTGGCGGTGCCCTATGTCGAAGTGGACTCGGCGCGACAGGCATTGCCGTGGTGAGGGCGACGCGCCAGACACTGGCCAGGCACGGGGCGACCAAGGAGCCGAGATGATGAAGCCCGTCGACATCAACGCCCTGCGCAGCATCGAGCGCGAGAAGGGCATCGCCTTCGACACCATCATCGAGGCGCTGGAGGGTGCGCTGGCCAGCGCCTACAAGCGGTCGCAGGCCGACGCCGAGGAGGCTC
>JALZLC010000258.1 GCA_030858885.1 Actinomycetota bacterium | reverse complement strand
AGCCACCTGCGGGCCGACCCAGCGGTGCGCGAAGCGCATCGCGCTGTCGGTGGCGGCGACGCTGGTTGAGGTCACGTTGCGCCTGGCGCCGGTCAGGCGAACAGGCCGCCGTCGACCTGCACGACGGAGCCGTTGACGTAGCGGGCCTCATCCGAGCACAAAAAGGCCACCACCGAGGCCACTTCGGCGGCGGTGCCGAGCCGCCCGGCCGGAATCCGCGCCAAAAAGTCGTCGCTGTCGATGGTGGCGGTCATGCCGGTTTCAATGAACCCGGGGGCGACGGCGTTGACGGTGATGTTGCGCTTGCCGACCTCCCGCGCCAGCGCTTTCGTCATGCCGACCAGGCCCGCCTTGGAGGCGGCGTAGTTGGCCTGTCCCGGATTGCCGTGCAACCCGACCACGCTGGTCAGGTTGACGATCCGCCCCGAGCGCGACCGCAACATTCCCCGTAGCGCCGTGCGGCAAAGGGCGAACGCAGCGGCCAGATTGACCTGCAGCACCATGCCGAAGGCGTCATCGCTCATCGACATCGCCAGCCCGTCGGCGGCCACCCCGGCGTTGTTCACCAGCACGCTCACCCCGCCCACCTCCTCGATGGCGGCGGTGAGCGGTTCGACGCTCTCGCGCAGGTCGGCCCCGACGACCCTGGTCTCGACTCCGGCCTTGTCGCAGCGCCCGGCCACGGCCTCGGCGCCTGCACGGTCACCGCCGTAGTGCACGATCAGGTTGCGGCCCTGAGCCGCCAGTGCCTCGGCGGTGGCGGCGCCGATCCCCTTGGACGCGCCGGTGACCAGCGCCCAGCGCGACGGTTCCCGGCTCACGCGCCGGCTCCTGAAACGGGGGGGTCGGGCAGATCGTCGGGCAGCGAGACCGTGCGCCGGCCCAGGGACCGGTCGGTGCGCTTGACCAGACCGGTCAGCACGGGCGACGCGCCGAGCTCGACGACCTCGGCGACGCCGAGGCCGGCCAGCGTGGTGACGGTCTCCCGCCAGCGCACCGGGGCGGTCAGCTGGCGGCGCAGCAGGCCGGGCCACTCCCCCGCCGTGGTGTGCGGCTGGGCATCGACGTTGGCCACCACCGGCACGTTCGCGTCGGCGAAGGCGGCGGCGTCCAGCGATTGACCGAACGGCTCGACCGCGGCGTCCATGTGCGGGCTGTGATAGGCGGCGCCGACGTTGAGCGGCAGCACCTTGCCGCGCGCGGCGCCTGCGGCGGCCTCATCACCGCCGCTGAGCCGCTCGGTCAGGCGCGCCAGCGCCTCCGACGAGCCGGCCACCACGATCTGTCCTGGGGCGTTGTCGTTGGCCACGTACGCGCCCGACTGCTGGCATGCCCCGGCGACCGTGTCGATGTCGAAGCCGAGGCAGGCGACCATCGAGCCGGGAGCCGCGTCGGCGGCCTGTTGTGTCCGCTCGGCTCGCGCCTCCACCAGGCGCAGGCCGTCGGCGAAGTCCAGCACCCCTCCGGCGACCAGCGCGTCGTACTCGCCAAGGGAATGGCCCGCCACCGCCACCGGTTCAGCGCCTCCGGCCGCCCGCCATGCCTCCAACAGCACGATGTGGTGGACGAACAGCGCGAGCTGGCACTTGGCGGGCTCCCGTAGCTCGTCGGCGGGCGCGTCCAGGCCAAGGCGGCTCACGTCGCGGCCGAGGATCTCGTCGGCCTGCGTCCAGCGGGCGGCGGCGGGATGGCCGGCCCATGCCCGGGCCATACCCTCCGTCTGGCTGCCCTGGCCAGGAAACACCAGCGCGACTGCCGTCACCGGTCCTCCGACAGTTTCAGTGACGGGAACGCGGGCTGGCCGGCGGCGACGGCCGCCTCGACGACGGACTGCAGGTCGCCCAGCGTGCGGACCGCCGACGGGTCCTCGGGGTTGATCCGCATGCCCGTGGATTCCTCCAGCGCCACCTGCAGCTCCACCACCGACAGCGAGTCCAGCTGCAGATCGGCATCCAGCTCGGCGTCGGGCCGCAGTTCGGCTTCGGGGATACCGAACAGGTCGTGCAGTGCCGTGGCGATCCGGTGGTCGAGGCGCGGCGGGTCGGTCATGGGGTGCTGATCCTGCGGTCGGCGTGAGGCGGGCTCGGGGTGGCGGCAGCCTACCCGCCCGACCACGGCTGCGGCCAAGGCCGGCCCGTCGGTCAGACCGCTTGAAAGGCCAGCACGGCGTTGTGCCCGCCGAACCCGAACGAGGTGGACAGCGCGGTCCGCAACGCCTGCTTCCGCGGTTCGCCGGACACCAGGTCGAGGTCGCACGCCGGGTCGCGCCGCTCGAGGTTGAGCGTGGCCGGAACCGCCCCGTCGGCCAGCGCCATCACCGTGGCGACCGCCTCCACTCCACCCGCAGCCCCCAGCAGGTGACCAATCGCGGACTTGGTCGAGGTCACCGGGATGCGGTCGGCCTGGCTGGCAAAAACTGCGCGCACCGCCGCCGCCTCGGCGGCGTCGTTGAGCCAGGTCGACGTCCCGTGCGCGTTGATGTGGTCGACGTCGGACGTGCCGAGGCCGGCGTCGTCCAGCGCCAGGCGCAGCGCGACGGTGGCGCCATCGCCGTCAGGAGCGGGCTGGGTGGGGTGGTAGGCGTCGTTGCTGATGCCGTAGCCGCTGACCTCGGCCAGGACGGTGGCCCTGCGCGCCGCGGCATGTGCCGGGCGCTCCAGCACCACGACGCCCGCACCCTCACCCGTGACGAACCCGTCCCGGTCGAGGTCGAACGGACGGCTGGCCCGCGCCGGCTCGGCGTTGCGCCGGCTCAGGGCCCCGGCGGCGGCGAAGCCGGCGATGGTCAGTGGGTTCACCGCCGCCTCGGCTCCGCCGGCCACCACGACGTCGGCGCGGCCGGCGCGGATCAGGTCCAGCGCCGAGCCGATGGCGTCGCTGGCCGAGGCGCAGGCCGAGACCACCGCGTAGTTGGGGCCGCGCAGCCCGTGGCGGATCGCAACTTGGCCTCCGGCCATGTTGAGCGGCAAGGCGATCGCCAGATACGGCCGCACCCGCCGCGGCCCGCCGGTGCGCAGCCGCTCGTGCTGGTCGGTGGCCTCCTGGATGGCGCCGATGCCCGAGGCGATCACGACCCCGACCCGCCGGGAGTCAGCTTGGTCACCCAGTGGCCAGTGCATCCCCTCCGCGTCGGCAAGCAGGCCCGCCTGTCCCAGCGCCTCGGCGGCGGCGACCAGCGCGTACTGCGCGAAGGGGTCGAGTTGGCGGGCGAGGCGTCGGGGCAGGTGCTCGGTCGGTTCGAACCCGGGCACTTCGCAGGCGATCTGCACCGCGTGGTCGCTCGGGTCGAAGCGGCTGATGCGCCTGGCCGTGGAGCGCCCGGCCAGCAGCCCGTTCCATAGCGGCTCGACGCCGATGCCGTACGGAGTGACCGCGCCCAG
>JALZLC010000225.1 GCA_030858885.1 Actinomycetota bacterium | reverse complement strand
GGCGGCGAAACGCCGCTGACTGCGGAAACAGAGTGGGGAGGCCTCGGCGATCATCCCCATCGTCAACGGGCCACGCGGGCGCAACAACCCGCAGCGTCAGGGCCTGCAGTGGCGCTGCTGGGCCAGCCCCGATGTTTCATGGGTTGAGGTTCTCGGGGGTTGCGATCTGGGGTGGGGCCGGCGTGGCGTCGGCGGTGTTGGTGTCGGGGGTTGACGCGGTCCGGCACACGATGGCGGGCGCGTCAGCGTCGCGGCGGGCCGCGGTGAGGGTGGTCGGTTGTCAAGGGTCGACGGGTTGGCTGTCGGGCGTCACGTCGCGGGCAGCGGGAGGGCTCGTAGCCGGGCGAACGCGGCGACGAGGTGGTCGACCCACGGCCAGGTCCGTTCGATCCGCAGGGTCGGTCTGCGCCCGGTGGTCGTGATGCGGGCGGGGGCGTGGAGCAGTTGGTAGCGAAGGGTCGCCGGTTCGGCGACACGCAGCGGCCCGTGCAGTGTCAGCGTCTGCATGAACGTCATGAGGTCTTGGGCGGCCAGGACCAGCTGCAGCCATATGGCGTTGCGGGCGAACGTGCCGCACGGCAGGGTGCGCGCACCTGTGTTCTTGGCGCCGCGGATGCGGTCCTCGACACGGGCGTGAGCGCGGTGAAGTACGTCAAGGGTCGCGAGGTCGGTGTCGGTCTGGTCGGTCAGAAAGCAGGTGAAGCGGGCACCGTCGATGTCGTCGATGGTCTGCTGCGCGCCGGGGTGCAACGGCTCGCGGCGCACGATCAGCCGGCTGCCGGCCGGCCAGCCCGACAGGTCCACGGCGGCAGTGAGCTCGGCGGCGGCGGCGCCGTCGCGCAGGGCGCCGTCTTGTCGGACCGCCGGCGTCCAATCCTTGTTGATGGTGGCGCGGATCGCGTCGCGGACTCGCGCGGTGATGGGGAATCCGACGCTGAACATCACGCCGGCGCCGCGGACGTGGTCCACGAAGGCGTGGGTCGCGCCGGCGCTGTCGGCGCGCAGCAGCAGCGTGACCTCGTCGGGCAGGTCCAGCTGGTTCATCGCGGCGTCGAACACGCTGATGTGGTCCGCGGCGTCGTTGGACCCGGCGTTGCCGGGACGCAGCGTCGCGGCGAGTGCTTCGCCCAGCCCGTCGCCGCGGTCAAGCCACGCCCCCAACGGATGGAACCCCCAGGTCCGCTTGTAGGTCTTGGCGGCGCCGTCTTTGTCGTCGGAATGCGCGGTGATCAACGTCGCGTCGACGTCGATGCACAACGGCCCGTCGGGCCGCTGCCCGTCAAGGGCGGCCGCGACCAAGGGTGGGGCGGCGCCGTTGCTCCACGCGATCTGGCGGCCCGCCTTGCGGGCGGCGTCAAGCAACGCCACCGCGGACTCGGCGGCGGCCAACGCGACCAGGGTGCGGTTGGCCGTCGCGGGCGACGCGACCGGACCGAACAGCGTCGGCTGGCCTGCCAGCACCGCCATGTGGCGCAGCGCGTCGCCGCCGTCGGCCAACGTCACGACCATGTCGCGCAGCACCTTGCCCGGGTCGTGGACCACCCAGCTGCGGCAGCCTCCAGCCAGCCGCGACAACGCCCCAGTCAGCCCCAACACATCGGCGGTCTCGGCCAGCAACGCCGTGCCCGCACGACCCGTCATCCCATGCCCGTCCCCCGTGACATCGAAATTGGCGCGACGGCTGTTATCGTGCACCCGCAAGGTGAGCGCTTCTCCTGGGTCAATGCTGATCTCGACAATCCGCATCGTCCCAGGTCAGGAGGGCTTTCCTATGCAACCAACCCCTCGCGTAACGGTCTACTCGTGAAACGTCCGGGCTAGGCCTTACATCAGAGCGGGGCCCTGGGAGAAGACTCAGGCCTGCCGGCGGTCGAGCTCGGCCTGCATGGCGTCGCGCTGCTCGCGTGCGGCATCCAGCGCCGCGTCGCTGTCCTCGGCGGCGATGCGCCCCTCTTGCTCCTGCACCCTGGCGATGCCCGCGCGCAGCTCATCGTCGGTGTGCTTGCTGTAGTCGGCGGTGTCCGACATCGCGGCGCTCTCCTTGTTGGGGACGGCCGGACTATGCCCGGTCGTCGGCTCGCTAACGCGCTTCGCCGCCAATGCCGGTGGCGATCTCGCGGCTGCGAGCCGGGCCGCCAGCGTCGCGCGCCAAAGGCGGCGTCGGCGCCCCCTGCTGCTCGCCGAGGGCGCGAACAAAGTCGGCAAGCACCTCCTCGGCACCGAGGCGCGGCCGCCAGCCGAGCTCGCGGTGTGCCCGCTCGGTTGACAGCAGCGGTGCGGACAGGGCCATGTCGATCCAGCCGGGGTCGATCGGCAGCAGGCGGAGCCACCAGCCGACAGCCGTGGCGGCGCGCAGCACCCGTGGTGACACCGCTATCAGGCGTGCGCCGAGCACCCGGGCGATGTCGGGCGGGTCCAGTGCCGGGTCGGCGGCAAGGTTGAATGCGCCCCGCACCTCGAGGCGGACCGCCAAACGCACCGCCTCGGCGACGTCGCTGGTGTGCAACAGCTGCAGGCGGAGGCCGGGAACATCCGGAACCACTGGCACGCCAACGCGCCGCAGCAGCGGGGTCGGCAGGAACGGCCCGGCGAACAGCCGCCGGATCTCGCTGGCGGCGGCGGCCTGAAACAGCAAGCCCGGTCGCAGCCGCACCACCCGGATGTCGGGATGGCGGGCCTCGAAGGCGTCCATCACGCGCTCGTTGTAGGCCTTCTGCCGCGAGTAGGGGGAGGTGGGCACCCCGTCGGTCGGCCAGGACTCGTCGACCGGCGTGTCCTTGGGACCGGGCGAGTAGGCACCGACCGAGGAGAACACGATCACTGCGGGCACGCCGGCTTCGGCAACTGCGCCGAGCACACGGCGGGTCCCCTCGACATTCGTGCGCCACTGCACCGCCTCGTCACGAGAGGGTTGCAGCAACCAGGCGAGATGCACCACCACGTCCGCACCACGCAGCAGCGGTACCAGGTCATCGGAGGCGACGTCGGCCTCCTGCCAGGTGACGCCCTGCAGGGCCAGATCGGGGCGGCGGCGAGCCAGGCCGACCACCTCCACGCCGTCATCGGCCAGCGCGGTCACCGTCTGCAAACCGACGTTGCCGGTTGCGCCCACCACCACGACCCGCACGTTGGCCTCCTTGTCGACGACTGTCTGTGGCCTACGGTAGGACACAGACAGATGACCCGAGCCGTCGCAGCTCCCGCAACGTCGCGCTGGCGCGCCCGGCCGGCGCAGCTGCTGCGGCTGCTGCCCGGCTTGTGGCTGTTCGGCAGCGGCGAGGCACTGCTCATCTCCGCCGACCTCGGGAACACCCCGTGGACCGTGCTGGCCCAGGGCGTGTCGCTGCACACCCCGCTGTCGATCGGCGCGGCCACATTCATGATCGGGTTGCTGGTGTTGTGCGGCTGGTTGCCGCTGCGTGAGCGCCCCGGACTGGGAACGGTGTCCAACGTCGTCGTCATCAGCCTGGCGATCGACGTCATGCTGCCGTTGCTGGCGGTGCCTTCCTCGGGCGGGGCTCGTGCTGCTGCGCTGCTGTTCGGGGTGCTGCTGATCGGTGCTGGCAGCGGGCTGTATCTGTCCGCCGAACTGGGTCCGGGCCCGCGCGACGGCTGGATGACTGGTCTGCACCGCCGCTTCGGCTGGCCGCTGTCGGCCGTACGGTTCGGGATCGAAGCTGGTGTCCTGGTCGTGGGATGGGCGCTGGGCGGCACGGTAGGCGTCGGCACGGGCGTGTTCGTGCTATTGATCGGTCCGGCCGTGGGAACGGGCGTCATGCTGCTGCGCCGGCGCGCGGTCCCGGTGGCGGCCGACCGCCCCCTGTGAGCGCATGCGGGTTCGGACATGGGTATCCGGTGGTTGCACCCGCTCGGCGCAGGGCTACAGCGGCTGGGCGGCCATGCGCGCGGCCGTGGGCCAGACGTCTTCGCGGCACCCCCCGCCGTAGGTCTCGGCGCAGCTCAGTTGGTGCGCCGAGTTGACCAGGGCCATGTGCGTGAACGCCTGCGGGAAGTTGCCGAGCAGCTCACCCGTGTCCGCGTTGTACTCCTCGGCGTACAAGCCGAGGTCATTGGCAACACCGAGCAGCGCCTCGAACAGCTCGACCGCCTCGGCCTGTCGACCCTGCATCGCCAGCACGTCGACCAGCCAGAAGCTGCACATCAGGAACGTGGCTTCCCCGCCGCGCAGCCCGTCGGGCGAATGTTCGGGCCGGTAGCGGTTGACAAAGCCGTGTGGTGGGGTGCCGAGGTCGGCCTTGATCGCGCCCACCGTCGCGACCATCCGGGGGTCGTTGGGCGACACGAAGCCGACCATCGGCATCATCAGCAGGCTGGCGTCCATCTCGGTGGAGCCGAAGGACTGCACGAAGCAACCACGCCGTTGGTCCACGCCCTCGGTCTCTATCGCGGAGCGGATCTCGTCGCGCACGCGGGACCACCAGTCGACGTCGCCGATCACGTTGTCGTCGTCATCGTGCTGCGCCATCCGAATCCCCCGATCCAGGGCCACCCACAGCATCACCTTGGACATGGTGAAGTGGCGGGGCCGGTCGCGGATCTCCCACAGCCCATGGTCCGGCTCGCGCCAGATCCGCGCGGCCTGGTCAACCAGTTGGCGCAGGAAGCGCCACTCGGAGGCGCCGATCTCCGAGAAGGACTCCCGCCACAGGTGAGCGGCGTCGAGGATGTGACCGTAGACGTCCAGCTGGCGCTGGCTGGCGGCGCCGTTGCCGACGCGCACCGGGGTCGAGCCCCGGTATCCGTGCAGGTCCAGGGTGAACTCGGGCAGGTGCCTGGCGCCGTAGACCCCGTACATGATCTGCAGGTCCTCGGCGGTGCCGGCGCACGAGCGCATCAGGAAGTCGCGGAAGCCATGGGCCACATCAGCGTGACCGGCCAGACACAGGGCCGCCAGCGCCAGCGTGGAGTCGCGCACCCAGCTGTAGCGGTAGTCCCAGTTGCGCTCTCCACCCACCTCCTCGGGCAGGGACGTGGTCGGCGCCGCCACGATGGCCCCCGTCGGAGCGCAGGTCAGGCCCTTGAGGACGGTCACCGACCGGCGCACCTGTGCGGCGTAGCGGCCGTTGACCGTGGTGGCCGACGACCACCGCCGCCACCAGTCCAGCGTCTCGTCGAGCCGCTGCTGGATGGTTGCGGCGTCCAGCGGTCGCGCGTCCAGTTGGTGCGGTGCCTGCGCGGCGACCGAGAAGCCGGCGCGCTCGCCCTCGGCCAGGGACAGCCGGCCGATCAGCTGGATCCGCTCGGCGTCGACGTCGAGGCGGACGTCGGACGAGATCACCAGCGCACTGTCGCTGCCAACCGCGGTGTAGGCCTTTCCGGCGCGCCGCAGCCAGGGGCGCAGCTCGCCGTAGTCGAAGCGCGGCTCGATGCAGACGGCGACCTCGACCGTGCCGCTGGCGCACTCGACGACGCGCAGCAGCTGGTTGCGCGGATCCTGCTGGCCGCCGCGGTGCATGGCGAACGCGTCGCGGATGCGAACCGTGCCCGTCGGGGTGGTCGCCGTCGTCTCCAGCACCAGCGAGTCGTCGACATAACGACGCTGCCAGTCGCTGGCGCCGGCCGGGGTCAGCGTGAAGTGGCCGCCGTGCTCCCAGTCGAGCAGGCGCCCGAACACGCTGGGCGCGTCGAAGCGTCGCAGGCAGGCCCAGTCCACCGAGGCCGTGCGGCTGACCAGCGCCGAGGAGTGGCAGTCGGCCAGCAGCGCGTAGTCGCCGATCGGAGGGTAAGGGCTGGAGGCAGGACCGTCGATCATCGCGCGCCAGACTAGGTGAGGGCTAGCAGCACATCGTTCCGCCTCTGCATAGCAGGACATCGTTGGCCGTCTGTTGAGGTTGCCCGGTAGCGGGGCATCGTGGATGCCATTCTCCGACCCATGGTAGGCTGAGTACCATGAAAGTGACCATCGACGGAGCCGGTCGAATCGTCGTACCTAAGGTGCTGCGCGACGAGCTACGGCTGCGGGGGGGTACGCCGCTGGAGATCCGGGCGCGGGGCGGGAGGCTCGAACTCGAACCCGTCGCCACGGCGATGCGCCTCGTCCGCCGGGGCAAGGGTCTTGTTGCAACCACCGACGAGCCGCTGCCGTCGATCGATGCGGACGACGTGCGCGCGGCCACCGAGTCGCTGCGCCGGTGATCGCCGTCGACAGTTCGGTGGCGGTCGCCGCCTTCGGCGAGTGGCACCGGCTCAACCTCTCGGCGCGCGCGGTGTTGGACGAGGGCGCAGCTCTTCCGGCGCACGCGCTGCTGGAGACCTACTCGGTGCTGACCGGCTTCCCGCCGCCGCACCGGGCCGCCCCTGCCCTCGTCGATGCGTGGCTGGATGACCGCTTCCCCGAGGTCCTGCCGCCGCCACCGCAAGGAGAGCAGCGCGCCCTCGTGCGGACCCTCGCGTCGGCCGGCCGCACCGGCGGTGCCGTCTACGACGCTTTGGTCGCGCTGACGGCCAGGTTGGCCGGTGCCGTGCTCGTCACTGCGGACACCCGTGCAGCCGCCACCTACGACCTGGTCGGAGTCGAGTTGCGTCGCCTCGATGACACACCGCTCCCGGACGCGGACTGAGGCCCAGGAGCGCCACGGCCATGTTGGCCTATCGACAACAACGGCCCTCGAACGACGATTGCTTTGTTCGTGCGTGGAGGCCACGGAGCGGATGATGTCGGCGACGGCTCGCAGTTGGTCGCGATGGAGCGTCGGGACTGTGGTGGCGGCCGGGTGGGCGCTGAGCCTGTCGCGGTAGTCGACGAGTTCCTGTCGGCGGCTGGACAGTTCCTCGACACGGGGGTGCAGACGCTGTCGGGCATGGTGCCGACCTCCAAGGCGCGCAGGTAGCGGTCGAGCGCGGCGGTGGTGTCGCGGACCTGGGTCTCGGTGCTGGCGAGTTCTTGGCAGATCGCCGAGCACCTGCGCACCGACTTGGTGCTCGACGCGCTCGAGATGGCGATCTGGCGGGGGTAGCAGGGCTGGGCCTGAGGCGGGAAGGTCAGCCAGAGGGCTGAGGGCCTTGCCGGGAGAGATCGTCGGGTTCAGTTGAGGATGCTTGCTTTCGCTGCACTGCGAGATCGGCGCCATCCCACCCTTCGAGCACGAGGCCCACTGGTACGGTCACAACACCCCAGCCGTCACGGCCGGGGACCCACTAACCCGCAGTGCACGGGACCCGGGACGGCTCACCCTCACGCCACCGGCACGATCTCCTGCCACAACACCACCTCAGCCACAAGCGGCACGATGTCCGGCTAGTCACCAACTAGGGCGTCACCTCAGGCGGCGGCCGCGACTGCCGCGGTGGCGGGCGCGGCCTCGTCGCCCGCCGGTCGCTGGCGATCACGCGATCGCAGGTACTTGACGGCGCGTGCGCCGCTGGCGGCCACCGGCACCGACAGGAAGGCGCCGAGCACGCCCAGCAGGACCGTTCCGGCGGCCAGCGCCACCAGCGTGGCCAGCGGGTGCAGCTTGGTGGCCTTGCCGAGCACCACCGGCGCCAGCACGTCGCCTTCGACCTGCTGCACCACCACGATCACGGCGAGCAGGATCAGCGCCTTGGTCAGCCCCACGGTGGCCAGCGCCACCAGCACGGCGATCAGGCCAGCGACGACGGCTCCGACGATCGGGAACAGCCCACCGATGAAGACCACCACGATCAACGGCAGGGCCAACGGCACACCGAGCACCACGATGCCCACGCCGATCAACGCGGCGTCGACCACCGCGATGACCAGCTGGCCACGGACGTAGGCGCCCACCGTCTGCCAAGCGCGCACGCCCACCTCGGCGGCGTCGGCGCGCAAATGGAACGGGAACAGGTCGCGCAGCCACTCGGCCAGCCGGGGACCGTCCTTGAGGTAGAAGAACAGCGCGACGATGCCGAACAGCAGGCCGGCGACACCCTCGGTGACGGCGACCAGCGCGCCGAACACCCCGCTGCCGACGCTGGCCCCGCCCTCCTGCAACTGCTGCTGGGCGCGGTCGAGCAGATCCTCGACGGCGATCGGTTGCAGGCCGAACGGCCCGCTGCGCAGGAACGCCTGAAACTCCTCGTAGCCATCGAGCAGCGACTGGCGCAGGCTGTCGACCTGGGACGTGACGGCGGGAACCAACGCCGCGAGTCCCCCGCCGATCACCAACAGGGAGCCGATCAGGACCAGGAAGGTGGCGGCCGAGGCCGGAATCCGACGGGCTGTCAGCCGCCGGACGAGCGGTGCCAGCACCGCAGCGGGGAACAACGCCAGGATCAGCGGCACGACCACGATGGCCATGACGGTCGCTGCTCGGGAGGCAACCACGGCGATGCCGCAGAGGCCGAGTAGCGCCCAGGCGTACAGGCCGCCGCGCAGGACGGGTCGGCGCAGCAGAGGGGTCAACGGGGACGCCGGCACGGACAGGTTGACGACCGGCGGGGCGGGTGGGGGCTGAGTTCGTGAAGTGAACATGCGCGCAGCGTTTCACGCCACGCCATGGATATCCCCGCCCACCGGGCGCGCTGGCGCGCGCCCCTCACCCTGGTCGCTTCCGCAACCCGCGTCAGTACGGCAGTGTCGGCTCGTAGTCCGGCGCGCGCCGGATAGCGGTCGCCGCTTCGAAGCCGCTGGCCAGGCGGATCAGTGTCGGTTCGGCGAAAGCCGCGCCCATGAAGGTGATGCCGACCGGCAAGCCGAAGGCGAAGCCCGCCGGTACCGAGATCAGCGGGTAGCCGGCCACCGCCGCGACCGACGAGCTGCCGCCCAGGAAATGGTCGCCGTTGACCAGGTCGGTGGGCCACGCCGGCGACCCGGTCGGCGCCACGATCGCGTCCAGGTTGTGCTCGCCCAGCACCTTGTCCAAGCCCTCATCCCGCGCCAGGCGCCGGCCTGTGCGCAGCGCCTGCCGGTAGGCGGGATCGGTCAGCGGGCCCTTGGCCTGCGCCAGCTCGAAGATCTCCTGGCCGAACCAGCGCAGCTCGTGACCGGCGTTCGCCTCGTTGAACCGGATCAGGTCCGCCAACGTCCGCGGAGACCCAGCACTCCGGGTCGCCAGGTAGCGGCGGATGTCAGCCTTGAACTCGTACAGCAGCACCTCGAACTCGGCGCCGCTGGCATCAAGCTCGGCCGCCGAGTCGAGGTTGGCCGGGTCGACGACGGTTGCGCCGGTGTCGCGGATCGCGGTGACCGCCGCCTCGAAGATCTCATCGGTCTCAGGGCTGAACCCGGTGAGGTTGCGAGCGACGCCGATGCGCGCGCCGTGCAAACCCTGGGGATCAAGAAACTGGCGGTAGTCGCGGTGGCGATGGCTGCGGCTGGCCCGCGTGGCCGGGTCACGTGGATCGACGCCGGTCAACGCGCCGAGCACCACCGCGGCGTCGGCCACCGTGCGGCACATCGGACCGACGGTGTCCTGGGAGTGCGAGATCGGGACGACACCGGCGCGGCTGGTCAGCCCCACCGTCGGCTTGATCCCCACGACGCCCGTCGCGCTCGAGGGGCACACGATCGAGCCGTCGGTCTCCGTTCCCAGCGACGCCGCGGCGAGGTTGGCCGACACCGCCGTCCCGGAGCCGGAGCTGGAGCCGCACGGGTTGCGATCCAGGACATAGGGATTCCGCGTCTGGCCAGCCACGCCGGACCAGCCGCTGGCCGACTGGGTGCTGCGGAAGTTGGCCCACTCGCTGAGGTTGGTCTTGCCAAGAATGATCGCCCCGGCGCGGCGCAGCTTCCTGGCGACGGTCGCGTCGCGCGGGGGCTTGGAGTCGACCAGCGCCAGCGATCCCGCGGTGCTGTGCATCCGGTCGAGGGTGTCGATGTTGTCCTTGAGCACGATGGGGATGCCGTGCAGCGGCCCTCGGGCCTTGCCGGCCTTGCGTTCGGCGTCGCGCAGCTCGGCGATCTCCAATGCGCGGGGGTTGATCGTCAGGATGGAATTCAGCCGCGGACCGCGCCGGTCGAGCTGGCGGATGCGCTGCAGGTACGCGCTGGTCAAGCGACGCGCGGACAGCTGTCCGGACTCCATCTGTGCCTGCAGCTCGGCGATGGTGGCCTCCTCGAGGCCCTGGTGCGGGCCGCGTGACCGGCCGCCTTGCCGGTCCGCTGCCTCGGCTGCCCCACCCCTGCCAGCCAAGGCGGCGCCGGCCGCCGCTGCTGCCGTCTTGGCGATGAAGGAGCGGCGCGACGGGTCCAGTGGGTGCGCTGTGTCCATGCTCAACCTCCAGCGTTCGGGGCGGCGTTCAAGTGGCGGACGCATCATCGACCTGTGGCCGGCTGACCACAAGGCCCGCGCCGCCTCAGCCGGCCCTGTCCCACCGCTCGCTACACTGACCGCGTCCTTCCCCCTTTCTGGCAGGGTGCGACCGCATGGCCGAACAACTCCGATCGGGGGCGCGCGACGAGTGCGGCGTGTTCGCCGTCTATGCCCGTGGCGAGACCGTCGCCACGCTGTGCTTCTACGGGCTGTACGCCCTGCAGCATCGCGGCCAGGAATCGGCGGGCATCGCCGTCTCCGACGGCGTCAACATCCTGGTCGGCAAGGAGATGGGCCTGGTCAGCCAGGTATTCACCGAGGCGCGGCTGGCAGGCATGGACGGCCACCTCGGCATCGGCCACGTGCGCTACTCGACGACCGGCGCCTCGACCTGGGACAACGCTCAGCCCGCCTTCAAGGTCACCCCGTCAGGGGCCGGGCTGGCGCTGGCGCACAACGGCAACCTGGTCAACACCGCTGACCTCGCCCGACTGATCGGTCCAGCCGCCGACAAGTGCACGACCGACTCCGAGGTGCTCGCTGAGCTGCTGGCGAGCAACATCGACGTGTCCCTGGACGAAGCGCTGGTCCGCACCTGCCAGGCGGTCCGCGGAGCGTTCTCGCTGGTGGTCATGGACGAGTCCACGATCTACGCCGCCCGTGATCCGCACGGCGTGCGACCGCTGGTCATCGGGCGGTTGCCCCGCGGCGGCTTCGTGATCGCCTCGGAGACGGCGGCGCTGGACATCGTCGGCGCGCACCTGGTCCGCGACGTCGAGCCCGGCGAGATCGTCGCCGTCGATGAACGTGGCCTGCGCAGCCGCCACTTCGCCGAGCCGCAGCCCTCCCTGTGTCTGTTCGAGTACGTCTACGTCGCCAGGCCGGACCATCGCTTCGCCGAGACCACCGTGTACGCCGCCCGCCGCCGGATGGGCGCAATGCTGGCGGGTGAGGCGCCGGTCGCTGCCGACCTGGTCATCCCGGTCCCGGAGTGCGGCACGGCGGCGGCCAGCGGGTACGCCGAGGCCAGCGGCATCCCGTACGCCGAGGGGCTGGTCAAGAACCGCTACGTCGGCCGCACCTTCATCCAGCCGTCACCGTCGCTGCGGGAACTGGGTATCCGCCTCAAGCTCAACCCGCTCCGCGACGTGCTGGCCGGCCAGCGGCTGGTCGTCGTCGACGACTCGATCGTGCGGGGCAACACCTCACGGCAGCTGGTGGCCATGCTGCGCGAAGCCGGCGCCGCCGAGGTGCACCTGCGCATCACCTCGCCGCCGGTGCGCAACCCGTGCTTCTACGGCATCGACATGGCTACCCGTGCCGAGCTGATCGGCTCGGACCTGACGGTCGACGAGATCCGGGACTTTGTGGGCGCCGACTCGCTGGCCTACCTGTCGCTGGACGCGCTGGTGGCCACCACAAGGCGTCCCGCCAGCAGCCTGTGCCGCGCGTGCTTCGACGGGCACTACCCGATCCCGGTGCCCGGCGAGCAGGCTGAGGCCGGCAAGGATGTCTTGGCCGAGCTGCGGCGGTGACCGACGACGAAGGCCTGACCTACGCCGCGGCCGGGGTCGACCGGGAGGCGGCGGCGGAGGCGGTCCGCCGCATTGCCTCCCACGCCCAGCGCACCGCCCGCGAGGAGGTGCTGGACAGTGTCGGTGGCTTCGCCGGGCTGTTCGCCATGCCGTCCGGGCGGCGCGTGCGGCAGCCCGTGCTGGTCAGCGCCACCGACGGTGTCGGAACCAAGCTCGAGCTGGCGCGTCAGCTCGACCGCCACGACACCATCGGTCTGGATCTCGTGGCCATGGTGGTGGACGACCTGGTCGTCGTCGGCGCCGAGCCGCTGTTCTTCCTCGACTATCTGGCGGTCGGCCGGCTGGACCCGGAGCACGTCGAGCAGATCGTGTCCGGTATCGCCGACGGCTGCCAGCAGGCGGGCTGCGCGTTGCTCGGCGGGGAGACGGCCGAGCATCCCGGAGTGTTGCCGGCCGACGGCTACGACCTTGCCGGCTTCGGCGTCGGCATCGTCGAGCGCGACCGGATCCTGGGACCCCGTCGGGTCCAGGCCGGAGACGCGGTCGTGGCGATGGCCTCCACCGGCCTGCACAGCAACGGCTACTCGCTGGCGCGACAGATCGTGGCCGGTCTGGACCTCGCCGAGGACCACGGGCTGCGCGTGCAGTCCCTGGGAGAGGCGCTGCTGCGCCCGACGCGCATCTACGCCGTGGACTGCATCGCGCTGACCACCCGCACCGAGGTCCACGCCTTCTGCCATGTCACCGGCGGCGGCATTCCCGGCAACCTTCCCCGGGTCCTGCCCAACGGCCTTGGCGCGGTGATCGACACGACGACGTTCACCCCACCGATGGTCTTTACCATCCTGCAGCGCCACGGCAGGGTCTCCGGCGCCGAGATGTGGCGCACCTTCAACATGGGTGCCGGGATGCTCGCGATCGTGGCCGACGGCCGCGAGGCGGTCGAGCAGTTGCGCTCGCTTGGCGTGGACGCTTGGGCCTGCGGCGCCGTGGACACTTCGGGGTCGGTCCGCCTCATCGGCGTGACCTGACGCCTGCGCTAGGGCAACCAGAAGCCGCGCAGGCGTCCCACCGACCCAAGGCGCTGCTCGGCGACCAGCTCGGCGGCCGCGGCGGTGGTGATGCCGCGCCGCTCGGCAAGGGTGAACACCTGGAGCAGCCGAGGGCCGATCCGCTCGGCGCGAGCCCGCACGCGCTCGGGGGAGTGGCCGTCGCGGTGCAGCTCGTCGGCCACCTGCATCAGACCGCCCGCGTTGATGATGTAGTCCGGCGCGTACAGGATCCCCGCGCCGGCCAGCGCGTCGGCGTGACGGGCCTCCAGCAGCTGGTTGTTGGCGGCTCCGGCGACGACCCGGCACTGCAGCTCGGGCAGTGTGGCGTCGTTGATTCCGCCACCGAGAGCATTGGGGCTGAACACCTCGGCGTCGACCGCGTGGATCTTGTCGTTGGTCACCACCTCGGCGTCCAGGTGCTCGGCGCACCAAGCGGTGGCGTCGTCGTCGACGTCGGCCACGGTCAGCCGGGCCCCGTCGTCGTGCAGGTTCACAGCCAGCTTGCGCCCGACCTTGCCGACCCCCTGGATCGCGATGTGGCGGCCGTCGAGGTCGCTGCTGCCCCATACGTGCTCGGCGCAGGCCTTGATCCCGATGTACGTGCCGTAGGCCGTCGGCACGCTGGAGTCACCGGAGCCGCCCTCGACGATGTCTACCCCTGTCGCCCAGCGGGTCTCGCGGCGCACCACCGCGAGATCGGACGGGTAGGTCCCGACGTCGCAGGCGGTGACGTAGCGCCCACCGAGGCTCGCCACCATCCGGCCGTAGGCGCGCAGCAGGGACTCGGTCTTGTCCACTCCGGGATCACCGATGATGACGGCCTTGCCACCGCCCAGGTCAAGACCCGCGCACGCCGCCTTGTAGGTCATCGCCTTGGCCAAGCGCAATACGTCGACCAGGGCGTCGTCCTCACTGGCGTACGGATAGAAGCGCGTACCCCCCAACGCGGGGCCAAGGGCTGTGGAGTGCACGGCGATGATGCAGCGTAATCCGCTGTCTGGATCGGCGCCGTAGACGACCTGCTCGTGGCCGTCCAGCCGGCTGAAGGGTCCCTCCATGGCAGCGGCTCCTTTGCGTGCCGGGCGGCAGACCGCAAGCGCGGCGTCCGCGAATGTGGCGGCGCCGCTTCGCCTCCGCATCCTAGCGGCCCGCCAGAATCACCGCCCGTAACGGACCATGCAGAGGGTAGTAATATGGGGCTACGGAAAAGATCCCCCGCCTGTGGGCTTTCGTCTCCCCCGGTTAGTGTCTACCTTAGGGGAGAAGCAGCCCCTATGACCGCTTCACAGCGAGGCGCAGGGCGCTAACGGGAGGACGCACCATATGAGCGCGACCGCAACGGCCAGGGAGAATGACAAGGGCGACGAGCTGCTGACACCGTCGGAGGTGGCCAAGTTGTTCCGGGTCGACCCGAAGACGGTCACCCGTTGGGCCAAGTCGGGCAAGCTGTCGTCGATTCGCACGCTGGGGGGTCACCGCCGCTATCGGGCCGCGGAGGTGCGGATGCTCCTGGAGGGCCAGCGCCAGACCAACTAGCTCTCCGACGTGGACGGCCGACCCGCTTGCCCCGACTCGCTTGACGGGGTGGACGGTGGACCGTGGCAGCGCGCGTAGCTGCGGCCAACGGTGGGAAGCGGTGACACCCGTCTGCCGTAGATAGGACACTCCCGTGCCGACCGACAAGGACCTTCCCGGCACGCTGCAGCGCTCGCCCAAGAAGGCGCAGCGGACCTACGCCAAGACGCTGGAATCGGCCGAGGAGCAATACGGCGAGGGCGAGCGGGCCAGCCGCACCGCCTACTCTTCGCTGAAGCACTCCCATGAGAAGGTCGGTGACCACTGGGAGCCCAAGGACGAGAAGGGTCCTTCCGACGAGCGGGCCAAGAACCCCAGGGCGCGCGAGAACAAGGGTCGTACCGCCGGAGGCGTCGACGTCGAGGGCCACAGCAAGGCCGAGCTGTACCAGCGGGCCGCCAAGCTCGGCGTGAAGGGGCGATCAAAGATGTCCAAGATGGAGCTCGGCCAAGCCATCGCCCGTAAGCAGGACTAGCCGGCTCACCCGGGGTCGCCGCGCTTGCACCTGGCATCCGCCATGCATGTCTTGTTTGGTAGGTTTCGTACCAAGCTGCGATGGGGTAGACCGCCGCTCCATGCCACCACGACCATCGCCACGAAGAACCTTGGTCGTGTTGCTGTTGGCCGCCTTGCCCGCTGCGGGGATGCTGCCGGCGGTGGCCGAGGAGGCGCCCGACCGCTGCGCGAGGGTCACAGCGTCGCGCAGCCTCGGCACTTGGAGCCGAGGCGCCCTCGATCACCGCGGCGACGTCGACTGGTTGCGGTTCGACCTGGCGCAGCCG
Source organism: Actinomycetota bacterium (assembly GCA_030858885.1). The sequence continues at coordinate 841 of JALZLC010000225.1, read as the reverse complement.
ACGTGGGTCTTGATCACGCTTGGCGATCTGCCGGCCGACTACCGGCTTGGCGTGTACGCAAGCGACTGTCGCACTCGGCTGGCCGTCTCCAACGTCGCGGGCCGGCGCTACGAACGGGTGTACCGGCGTGTGCCGGCCGGGCGGCTCAACGTCAAGGTCAGCGGGGTCGGCGGCGCGCACAGCAACGACCGCTATGCGGTCGGCGTGACCGCGCTGACGCCCGGGCTGCACCTGCGGTCGGTCCGTGGCAGCGTCAGCGGTGGACGGCTGCGCGCGACCGGTGAGGTGCTCAACAACACCGCGCGGGCATTGACGTCGCTGCGGGCGACGCTCGTACTGCGATCGCGGGACGCAACGGTGCGCCGGGTCGTGCGCGCGCTGCCGCTGGGCAGCGTGGGAGCGCGGCAGACCACGCCCGTCGTCGTGGACGAGGCGGTGCCAAGGTCGGTGCGAGGCTTTCGTCTGACTCGTCCGCGCGCCGAGCGATCCGGTCGCGGCACCCGCCGGTTGCCGATCATCGACACGGGTGTCGGAGTGCGCTCGTCCGGCGCGCGCACGGTCAGCACGACCTTCCGGAACCCGACTGGGCGCACCCTGGCGGTCACCAGAGTGGCCGCGACGATGTACGGCCCCCGAGGCCAGGTGCTCGACGCCGAGTGGTCACATGCCGGGGCTCTGGGCCTTGACGCGGGCGAGTCGAGGTCGCTGCGGCTGGGGCTGCGAGCCGCGCCCGCTGTGGATCACGTGGCGGTCCAGGCGGAGGGTGAGCGCGGCGCCGTGATCGCGCACCGCGGTCACTCGGCGGGGGCGCCGGAGAACACCCGAGCGTCCATCCGCCGAG
>JALZLC010000200.1 GCA_030858885.1 Actinomycetota bacterium | reverse complement strand
ATTGGTTGCAGCCGGGCCGCATCGATGTCGGCTTCCTGGGGGCCGCGCAGATCGACCGCTTCGCCAACATCAACACCACGGTGGTCGGCCCCGACTACGACCACCCCAAGGTGCGCCTTCCCGGCGCTGGCGGCGCCCCGGAGATCGCCGCGTCCTGCCGCGAGGTGATCGTCGTCGTGCGCCACAGCGCCCGAACGCTCGTGGAGCGCGTCGACTTTGTGACGTCGTTCGGCTACGGCAGCGGCCCTGGCGACCGGGAACGGCTGGGGTTGCGCGGACGAGGACCGGTCATGGTGATCACCGACCTCGGCATCCTCGAGCCCGCGGCCCAGACCTGCGAGCTCACCCTGACCACCGTGCACCCGGGCGTCGATCCGCGGCAGGCCGTCGGCGCGACGGGCTGGCCGTTGTCGGTGGCCGCCGACCTCGCAACGACTGCGGCGCCGACCCGCGACGAGTTGGTGGCGCTGCGGGCGCTGCAAGCAACCCTGACGGAGGCGGGATGACGCGTTACCAATCCGACCACGGCGTCCACCCACCGCTGTCCTTCGACGAGTACCGCTCGACACGCCTGCGCGCCCCCAACGCCCCGCTGCGGGTGCTGCCCCAGACCCTGACCGAGGTGACTGGCCCGCTGCTCGGCAATGGCCGCGTGCTGGCGTCCGACGCCGACCTCACCCGGCAGCACCCTGGTGAGCCGCTCGGCGAGCGGATCATCGTGCACGGGCGGGTGCTCGACGGCGGGGGACGCCCGCTGCGCAACTCGCTGGTCGAGGTCTGGCAGCCTAACGCCGGTGGCCGCTACGCCCACGACGGTGACCAGCACCCGGCCCCCCTTGACCCCAACTTTTCCGGCGTCGGGCGGTGCCTGACCGACGACGATGGCGGCTACCGCTTCGTCACGATCAGGCCGGGCGCCTACCCGTGGCGCAATCACGACAACGCCTGGCGGCCGTCACACATCCATTTCTCGCTGATGGGTCGGGCCTTCGCGCAGCGGCTGATCACCCAGATGTACTTCCCCGGCGACCCGCTGTTCGGCCAGGACCCCATCTTCAACTCCATCCGCGATCCCAAGCTGCGCGAGCGGCTCGTCTCCCGCTTCGATCTGGAGGCCACCGTGCCCGAGTGGGCGCTCGGCTTTCGCTTCGACGTCGTGCTGCGCGGCCGTGAGGGCACGCCCTTCGAGCCACCGGAGGACGCGTGATGGCACTCCCGCTGACACCGTCCCAGACGATCGGGCCCTTCTTCGGCCACGCGCTGCCCTTCCCGGATGGACCCAGCGCGGTTGCCCAGGGCGCGCCCGGGGCGGTGTGGCTGCGGGGCCGGATCACCGACGGGGCCGGCGATCCAGTCACCGACGCCCTCATCGAGACGTGGCAGGCCGATCCGAACGGGCACTTCGACCATCCCGACGACCTCCCAGAAGGGAGCGGCGGCTCCGGCGGCGAGCGCGGCGGCGGCTTTCGGGGGTTCGCCCGCTGCCCCACCGACGCCGCCGGCGGCTACGCGATCCTGACCGTCAAGCCTGGGCGAGTGCCGATGCCCGACGGGCTGCCGCAGGCGCCACATTTGGACATGTCCATCTTCGCGCGGGGGCTGCTGCAGCGGCTGTGCACCCGGGTGTACTTCGCCGACGAACCACAGGCCAACGCCACCGATCCAGTGCTTCGCGGCATCCAGGACGAGGCCGCCCGCGCAACGCTGCTTGCCCAGCCAGGCGGGGACGGGTACGTCTTCGACATCCGACTGCAGGGCGAGCGTGAGACCGTCTTCTTCCTCGTCTGAGCCAAGGGCCGAGGAGACGCCTGGCGGGCTGTTCGACGGCGTCCTGGCGCGCGGTCGGGTCCGCGGCGAAGTCGAGGATGCGGCCTGGCTGCAAGCGTTGCTGGACGTCGAGGCCGCACTGGCGCGGGCGTCGGCGCAGGCCGGGCTGATGCCTGAACGCCATGCGGAGGCCATCACCGCGGCTTGTCGCGCCGAGCGCTTCGACGTGGCGGCGCTGGGGGCGGAGGCCGCCGAAGGGGGCAACCCGGTCATCCCGCTGGTCCGTGCGCTGACCGCGGCCGTGCCTGGTGACGCCGCCGGCTGGGTGCACCGGGGGGCCACCAGCCAGGACATCCTCGACTCGGCGGCGATGCTGGTGGCGCGGCGCGCGCTGGGCCCGCTGCTCGACGATCTCGACGGCGCCGCCGACGCGGCCGCCAGGCTGACCAGTGACCACCGCGAAACCTTGATGGCGGGACGCACGCTACTGCAGCAGGCGCTGCCCATCACCTTCGGGCTCAAGGCCGCGGGCTGGCTGGTGGGCCTCGACTCGGCGGCCGCCCGCCTCGACCAGATCCACCGGACGCGCCTCGCGGTGCAGCTCGGCGGCGCGGCCGGGACCCTTGCCTCCCTCGGCGACGACGGCCCGCGGGTGCTGGCGGGCCTGGCCGAGGAGCTGGGCCTGGCCGAGCCGCTGATGCCCTGGCACACCGAGCGCACC
>JALZLC010000190.1 GCA_030858885.1 Actinomycetota bacterium | reverse complement strand
ATCTCCTCGGTCACCGATCCCAACTTCGCCTTCTGGCACAGCGCGACCTTCTCCAACGACGGCAAGACGGTCGTGTTCACCGACGAGCTGGGCGGCGGCGGTGGCCCGACCTGCAACCCGACGGTTGGCAGCCGGCGCGGCGCCAACGGCATCTACGACGTCAGCGACCCGGCGAACCCCGAGTTCGCCAGCTACTACAAGATCCCGCGGACGCAGCGCAACTCCGAGAACTGCGTGGCGCACAACGGCAGCGTGATTCCCGTGCGAGGCCGCGACATCATGGTCCAGGCCTGGTACCAGGGCGGCCTGTCGGTCTTCGACTTCTCCGACCCGTACGAGCCGCGTGAGCTCGGCTGGTGGGAGCGGGGACCGTTCAAGGACGAGCCCATCAGCGGCGAGAGCCTGAGTGGTGGCTGGTCGTCGTACTGGTACCGGGGCAGCATCTTCACCAACGAGATCCAGGAGGGTCTTGACGTCCACATCTTCCGCGAGCCGGTGCGCAAGCGGGCCAAGACGCTGCCCTACCTCAACGTGCAGACACAGGAGCCGCTGCGCAGGCACTAGCCACCACCGCACGACACCCCGAGGGGGTCTGCCGCTGGCGGGCCCCCTCTTGGTATCTCAGATGGGGCTTCGCCCCGGCTGCGACGGCAGGTGGGGCAACGCCAGCCGGTCGACCTTGCCGCTGCCCAGCCGGGGAAGCCGGTCGACGACCACCAGTTCCCGAGGGGCGTGGGCGGCTGACAGGCGTGTGCGGACGAACGCCCGTACCTCGTCGAGTGTCGGAGCTGGCGACGACGCCACCACGAACGCGACCACGCGTTGGCCCCATTCGGGATCGGCTCGCCCTACTACGGCTGCCTCGTCGATCGCTGGGTGCTCGGCCAGCGCGGCGGCGACCTCGCCGGCACGGACGTTCTCCCCGCCCGTGATGATGACGTCGTCGGCGCGACCAAGGACCACCAGCTCACCCTCGGCGGTCAGCCGGCCGAGGTCGGCGGTTGCGAGCCAGCCGTCGCGCAGGGCGTTGTGGGTCGCCGCCGGGTCGCCCCGGTAGCCGCGGAACAGCACCGGGCCGCGCACCCGGATGCGTCCGTCGCTGCCAACCGCCACCTCCACCCCGTCCAGTGGCCGGCCGTCGTAGACGCAGCCGCCGCCGGTCTCGGTCATGCCGTAGGTCACCACGACCCGCGCGCCGGCGCGGCGCGCACGGGTCAGCAGGCTTGGTGCCGGCGGCGCGCCGCCCAGCAGGATGCGACGGAAGCGCCCGACGTCCGCGCCGGCGTCGAGCAGCCGCGCCAGCATGGTCGGCACCAGCGACAGCAACGTCACGCCTGCCTCGCCCGCCACCGCGGAGACGTCGAAGCTCGGGTGCACCACGGCTGCGGGTTCCGCCAGACGGGCGCGCAGCAGAACCTGCAGGCCCGCGATGTGGTGCAGCGGCAGGCAGCACAGCCAGCGATCGTCAGGACCGGCAGCGATCCGCGCGAGGCAGGCGGTCGCCGAGGCGAACAGCGCGGCCGAGGTCAGCTCCACGGCCTTGGGCGCGCCGGTGGAGCCGGACGTCAGGATCACGGCCGCGACGCCGGCCTCGGTCCGTGCGGGAGCGGGCAGGTCGTGCAACCCGCCGTCGTCGAGCAGCTGGTCGGGGCGCAGCGCGGCCAGCACAGCGTCGCGCGACCGCCGAGGAAGCCTCGGGTCGAGCGGAAGCACCGCATCGCCGGCGTCCCACACGCCGGTGATGGCCGTCGCCTGGGGATCACCGGGCGGCAGCTGCACGGCGATGAGGCGTGGCGGGTCAGCGGACATCCGCTGCTACGGTAGCCACGACCGTGTGAGTGATCGCTCAGGAGTTGTGGCGTGGAGAACGGGAAGGCCGGCGGGGAGCGGCCGGCGTGGCAGTCGTCGGGGGACTACACCGACATCGTCTACGAGACCGCCGAGGGGATCGCCAAGATCACCATCAACCGGCCCGAGGTCCGCAACGCCTTCCGCCCCACGACCCTGTTCGAGTTGGCCGACGCCTTCAACGTCGCCCGTGACGACCCGCAGATCGGCGTCATCGTCCTGACCGGCGCCGGCGACGAAGCGTTTTGCTCCGGCGGTGACCAGCGCATCCGCGGCGACGACGGCTACCGTGACCCGCACGGCGTTGGGCGGCTCAACGTGCTGGACCTGCAGATCCAGATCCGGCGCACGCCCAAGCCGGTGGTGGCGATGGTCGCTGGGTATGCCATCGGTGGCGGCCACGTGCTGCACGTCGTCTGCGACCTGACGATCGCGGCCGACAACGCCCGCTTCGGCCAGACCGGACCCAAGGTCGGCTCTTTCGACGGCGGCTACGGCTCGGGCCTGCTGGCCCGCTCGGTGGGCCAGAAGAAGGCCCGGGAGATCTGGTTTCTGTGCGAGCAGTACGACGCGCAGGCGGCGCTGGACATGGGTCTGGTCAACACCGTCGTGCCCCTCGCCGACCTGGAGGCCACCACGGTGGCGTGGTGCCGACGGATGCTGCAGCACTCCCCGCTGGCGCTGCGGATGCTCAAGGCCTCGCTGAACGCGGTCGACGACGGCCTCGCCGGCATCCAGCAGCTCGCGGGCGACGCAACGCTGCTGTACTACATGAGCGAGGAGGCGCAGGAGGGGCGCAACGCCTACGTCGACAAGCGCAAGCCGGAGTTCGGCAGGTTCCCCAAGCGGCCGTGAGCCGCCGGTGAACGTCTGGGTCGAGGCGGCGCGGCCGAGGACGCTGCCGGCCGCGGTCGCCCCCGTGCTGGTGGGGACGGCGGCAGCCTCCCGTTTGGTCCCCTGGCGGTTCGCAGCCGCCCTGGTAGTCGCGCTGGCGGTGCAGATCGCTGTCAACTACGCCAACGACTACTTCGACGGCGTGCGCGGCGTGGACACCCCGCAGCGGGTCGGGCCGCGCCGAGCGGTGGCGTCCGGGCTGGTGGCACCGGCGCGGATGCGTGCGGCCATCGCTGTGGCGTTAGGAGTGGCCGCAGTGGCGGGACTGGCGCTGGCGGCGGCCGTCGGCTGGGAGCTGCTGGCGGTGGGCCTGGCCTGCTTCGCCGCCGCCCTGGCCTACAGCGGTGGCCCGCGGCCCTACGCTTCGGCCGGCCTCGGTGAGTTGTTCGTGTTCGTGTTCTTCGGCTTGGTCGCCACGGTGGGTTCGGCATACGTCCATGACGAGCGGGTTGTGGCGGTCGCGGTGGCGGCGTCGGTGCCCGTGGGGCTACTGGCCACGGCCATCCTGGTGGCCAACAACCTGCGTGACATCGCCACCGACGCTGTGGCGGGAAAGACGACCCTGGCGGTGCGTCTCGGCGACCGTGCCACCCGCGGCTTGTACCTGGCGCTGCTGTCCGGGGCGTTCCTGATGGTTGTCGCGTCGCTGCCGGTGATGACGGGCAGCGTCTGGCCGCTGCTCGTGGCCGGTGCCGTGCCGTTGAGCGTCCGCCCGCTGCGTGCGGTCGCCTCCGGCGCCACCGGCAGGGCACTGGTGCCAGCGCTGGCCGGCACGGGCGCGCTGGAGCTGGCATTTGCGGTATTGCTCGCGGCCGGCTTGGAGCTGGCGTAGATGCGCGCCTTCGCGATTCCGCTGCGGACCCGCTTCCGTCGGACCGAGATCCGCGAGGGCGTCCTGCTGCACGGCGAGTGCGGCTGGGGCGAGTGGTCGCCGTTCCCCGAGTACCCGCCGGCTGTCGCGGCCCGTTGGCTCGCCGCCGCGCGGGAGGCCGCGGGTACGCCGTGGCCGCCGCCCTTGCGCGACACCATCCCGGTCAACGTCACGGTGCCGGCGGTCGACCCGCAGCAGGCGGCCGCCATCGTGGCCGGCTCCGGGTGTGCGACCGCCAAGGTCAAGGTCGCCGAACCCGGACAGACCTTCGACGAGGATCTCGCCCGGGTCGAGGCGGTGCGTGGCGCCCTCGGACCCGAGGGCGGACTGCGCATTGACGCCAACGCCGCCTGGACCGTCGACGAAGCCGCAGCGAACTTGCGACGGCTGTCGCACTTCGACCTCGAGTACGCCGAGCAGCCGGTCGCCACCCTGTCGGAGATGGCGGCGCTGCGGCGGCGGGTCGACGTGCCGTTGGCGGCCGACGAGGTGGTGCGGCTGGCCCGTGATCCGACCCGCATCGCTGGGCTGGCCGAGGCTGCCGACGTCGTTGTGCTCAAGGTGCAGCCGCTCGGCGGGGTCTGGCCGGCGCTGCGTGTGGCGGAGGCGTGCGGGTTGCCAGTGGTGGTGTCCTCGGCGTTGGAGACCTCGGTCGGTATCGCCGCCGGCCTGGCGCTGGCTGCGGCCCTGCCCGAGCTGCCCTACGCCTGCGGGTTGGCGACGGTCCAGCTGTTGTCAGTCGACCTGGTCGCTGATCCGCTGTTGCCAACCGACGGTGCCATCGCGGTGCGACGCCCCGACGTGGATGAGCGGCGGTTGGCCGCCGTGGAGCTGACCGGCGACGATCGCCTGCCATGGGAGCTGCGGCTGATCGCGGCCGAGCCCGCCGCGTGAACCCCTCGGCGTTGCTGGCCGCGGTCATCGTCGACGAGCTCATCCGACACGGTGTGATCCACGCCGTCGTGTCGCCGGGCTCGCGCTCCGCGCCGCTGGCGATGGCGCTGCACGCCGACCGACGCATCCGCCTGCACGTGCGCATCGACGAGCGGTCGGCGGGGTTCTTCGCGCTGGGCCTGGCTAAAGCCTCGCGCGCGCCGGTGGTGGTCGCATGCACCTCCGGGACGGCCGCCGCCAACCTCCACCCGGCCGTGGTCGAGGCCGACCTTGCCGGCGTACCGCTGCTGATCCTGACCGCCGACCGCCCGCCAGAGCTGCGCGGGACCGGCGCGAACCAGGCGATCGACCAGCTCGGGCTGTACGGCGGGGCGGTGCGCTGGTTCTGCGAGGTCGGCACGCCCGACGCGGTACCCGACGCGCAGACCTATTGGCGCTCGCTGACGTCGCGCGCGGTCGCGGAGGCCTGCGGTCGGCTCGGGCGTGCGCCCGGTCCCGTC
>JALZLC010000189.1 GCA_030858885.1 Actinomycetota bacterium | reverse complement strand
CATGCCCCGCATCGAGCTGCGCACCGACCTCGACCGACCGGTCCTCGATGCCATCCTCGAACTGATCGACGCCACCACCAAGATCGAGGGTCACCGCCCCGTCGGTGAGCACAAGTACTCACACCTCGTCGTCGGTGCGGACAACTGGGCCGGTGTCCTGGCCTATGAGGGCCAGCAGCTGATCGGCTACGCCCACACCCGCTGGAACGCGCCCGGTGCCGTCCCGCGCATGGCCGTCGAGGTCGTCGTCCACCCGGACTGGTACGGCTCGGACGTCGCGCGCCTACTGGTCTTGCAGGCCCGCGGCATGCTGGCCCGCGCCGGCGGCGGGGTCATGTACCTGTGGGTCCACCACGTTGACGACCCCGAGACCACCCTGGCTCGGCGCCTCGGCTTTGCGGTGCAGCGGCAGCTGGCGTTCATGCGCCGCGAGCTCGCCACCCCACCCGCCCAGCCCGAGTGGACGGAGGGCGTCGAGGTGCGCGCCTACCGCCCCGATGTCGACGACGCCGAGTTCCTGCGGGTCAACAACATCGCCTTCCGAGGCCACCCGGAGAACGGCGGCTGGGACCGAGCCGACTTTCTCGAACGCCGGGCGCTGGACTGGTTCGAGGCCGACGGCCTGCTGATGGCCTGGCGCCACGCCCCGGTCGGGACAGCGCACCAGCTGCTGGGCTTCCACTGGACCAAGTGGCACAGCCACGACTCCGACGAGGTGCCAGCCCACGACCCCGTCGGCGAGGTGTACGTCCTCGGCGTCGACCCCGAGGCCCAGGGCAGCGGCCTCGGCCGCGCCCTGCTCGCTGCGGGACTGCGGCACCTGCACGCGCGAGGTTGCCGTGAGGCGGTGCTGTACGTCGACTGTGCCAGCACCTCGGCGGTGCGGCTGTACGAGTCCGAGGGCTTTGCGCTCACCTATCAGGAGGTCTGCTACGCCGACGAGGTCAGTCCCGTCGTCGAGCACCGCAGCGATCTGCTGCGTCCCGCCTTCTAGCCGTGGTCGCCGTCGTCGCCGTACGGGCTCGGCGGGTCGAGCTTGTAGCCCACCCCACGGACGGTGCCGATCAGCGACTCGTACTCGGCGCCGAGCTTGGCTCGCAGGCGGCGGATGTGCACGTCCACCGTCCGCGTGCCGCCGTAGTAGTCGTAGCCCCACACCTCGGCCAACAGCTGGCCGCGCGTGAACACGCGGCCCGGGTGGGTGCCAAGGTGCTTGAGCAGCTCGAACTCGCGGAACGTCAAGTCCAGCGGGCGGCCACGCAGCCGCACGGCGTAGGTGTCCTCGTCGATGGTCAGCTCGCCGATTCTCGCCGCTCGCCCGGGCCGCTGCGCGCGGGCACGCTCGGCCACCAGCCGCAGTCGCGTCTCGACCTCCGCCGGCGAAGCCTGCGGCAACAGCCAATCGTCAAAGCCCCAGGAGGCCTTGAGGGCGGCGAGCCCTGAGTCGGCGATCACCACGATGACAGGACGCTCGAGCTCCGCGGCGGCGGCGACCCGGCAGGCTTGCGAGCCGGCGGCCAGATCGCGGGTTGCGTCGACGAGGATCACATCAGCCTCGGCAGCCGCCAGCAGACCCTCGGCCGACAGCGCGGCGCTGGCCATGGTGTGATCGAGGAACTCCAGGGCAGGCAACAGCGTCTTGCCGCCTCCCTCGGCGTCCGACACCACCAGCAGATGCACCCTCACTCCTTGTACTGGCGGATCATCCACGAGCATCGGTCTCGTCCGGCGGTGCCATCCGCCTACACCGGCCGGGGCTAGCATCCAGCGCTGTGCCAGCCCCGTCAACGCGACGCAGCAACGCCACGGCGGTGACTCGCCACCGCGGTGGCCTCCGGCGACTGCTGGACCTCTGGGGGTTCGTGCCCGGCTTCGCGGTGGCCACCGAGCCCGTGCGGTTCGCCAGCCGCGACGGCGTTGCCCTCGTTGCCGACTACCTGCCCGGACCGGCCGGCGAGGCCGATGAGCGCGACGACGTCCCGGCGCTGGTGTTGGCCCACGGCTTCGCCGGCCATCGCCGCAAGCCGGCCTATGCCTACCTCGCCGAACGGCTCAGCGAGGTCGCCTCGGTCCTGGCCGTGGACCTGCGTGGGCACGGCAACTCGGCCGGCGTCAGCACATTCGGCGTCTGGAAGCTCTGGATGTCAGCGCGGCTGCGGCATGGCTGCGACGCCGAGGGCACCGCTGGGTCGGCGTGATCGGCGCCTCGATGGGCGCGACCGCGGCGCTTCGGGCCGCCGTCGGCGGGGCGCCGGGTGCGCTGGATGCCGTCTGCGTCATCAGCGCTCCTGCGACGTGGGAACCGCAAGGCAGTCCGGCGATGCGCCAGCTGACCCGTGTGGCCACGGTCGCCTGGTACCGCCGCGCCTACGGCGCGGTCACCCGCGTTCGCATCGCGCCGCAGGCCTGGCCGGCCCGGGGACCCCGCGAGCCGGTGCAGCCGGTTGCTGTGGTGGCTTCGGTGGCGCCCACCCCGCTACTGATCGTGCACGGCGACGACGACAACTACTTCGGCCCCGAGCACGCCCAGGAGTTGCTGGCCGCCGCCCGACCGCCTGTGACGCTGTGGCCGGAGGCGGCGGGTTTCGGCCACGCCGAGGATGGCTTCACGCCGGCCTTCGCCAGCCGCTTGATCGACGCCGTCGCCGAGGTCTACCGCAGCGGCGTCTGGCCGTCGGCGACTCGTCGGGCGAACGCCGACCGGCGCAGTCCGGCCGCGTAGCCTACGGTCGTTCTGGCGACGAGCGTGAGGATGGGCGTGGCGGTACGGGTGCGGATGTTCGCTGCGCTGCGCGAGGCGGCGGGAACCGGCGAGGCCGAGATCGCCGGCGGACCGTTGCCCGACCTGCTCGCGGCACTGTGCTCCGCTTACGGCGAGCCGTTCGCCAGCCGACTGACCATCTGCACGGTGCTGCTCGACGGTTCCGCCGTCCACCCCAACGAACCGGTCGACGTCCCCGACGGGGCAGAACTGGCGCTGTTGCCGCCCGTCAGCGGCGGGGCGGGCGGCGAGTGATCCGCGACTCGAGGACCGCCCGGCTCGCAGCGGGCGGTGGACTGGCGGTCGCCGCCACCGTTGCGTTGCCGGCTGGGCTGGGTCCGTTCGGGTTCCTGGTGGCCCTGCTGGCGGCGGTCGTGCTGGTCGAGCTGTCGGACACGTTGGGCCGAGGCGGCGCCCGGCCGGTCCTGCCTGCCGCCGCGATCCCGGCCCTGGGGGTGCCGCTGGCGGCGATCCTCGCACCCGACGGCGCCTGGGAGTGGCTGCCCGTCTTCCTCGCCGGGATGCTCCTGGCCGGTTTCGCGCTGCTGCTCGCCGGCCGGCGGGACCGGGTGACCGAGGCGCTGGCCGCCACCTGCCTCGCGGGCACGGTGATCGGCCTCGGCGCCGGCAGCCTGGTGCTGTTGCGTGCTCTACCCGGCGGCTACGCCTGGGCGCTGGCCACCGTGCTGCTGACCGTCGTGCCAGCAACTGTTGTGTGGACCGCCCGCGAGCCCGCCGGGCAGCCGTCGCGGGTCGCCCGGGCGGCGGGGCTGGTGGCCGTCGGTGTCATCGGGGGCGTGCTCATCGCGGTCTACGACCCGCTCCTGCCGCCGGCCGTCGTGATCGGCTTGGCGGTGATCGGCTGGGCCGCGAGCGGTCTGGCGCGGGCGCTGCTACCGGGATCCGTGACAGAGGCCAAGGGTGTCCTGCTACCGCTGGTGGGTGGCTGCCTGCTGGCCGCCCCGGCCGCCTATGTCCTGGCCCGCTTCGCGGGCTGACCGGCGGAGGCCCCGGACCCGAGTCCCTGCCGACCACCGAGGCGGCAAAACCCTGTTTCCACCGTTGCCTCTGTCGAAGCGTGCCGCCGCGAGGCATGATCGGGTCAGTTGTTTTGAGTTTCGTAGGGAAAACTCTGGAGGGGACGAGTGAACGGCGCGACCCTGCAGGCGCATCCCGAGGACGAGGCCACCGGCGGCGTGAGCGTCGCCCGGGCCTTGCGATCGACCACCCGCGCCGGCATCTACGAGCACCTGCGGCAGGCTGCCAGCGTGCGGACGGTGCGCGACATCGCTGCCACATTCGATCTGCATCCCAACGTGGCGCGCACGCATCTGGAGCTGCTGGCCGACGCCGGCCTGGTGGTCGTCGGCCACCGCAAGCATCCGGGGGGAGGCAGGCCGGCGAAGGTCTACCTGGCCCGAGAGGAGGCCGCCGCCGAGCTCGCGCCGGCGCAGGCCGGGCTGCGCGGAGCCGGCGCGGCGGGTGCCGCGCTGTTGGTCACGCTGCTGGTCGGCTTGTTGAACCGGGCCCCCGAACGGAGCCCGCAAGACTCCAGCGACGTCCCGGACTCGCGGAACTCCCGGCAAGCCTGTAACCCGCAAGACTCCGGCGACCCCGCCTTGACCGCCCGCGCCCAGGCCGTGGCCGCCGCCGAGGGGCGACGGCAGGTCAGCAGCCTGGGCGCACGGCCCGACCATCCCACGCTGGAGGCCGCTGCCGTGGTCGCCCTACGAGCGCTGCGGTCCCATGCTCCGCAGGCGCGCGTCGTGCGGTCCGGCTCGGACTGGGTCGACGTCGGTGGGGTCCGGGGCATCTTCCGCATGCTGGAGCCGGTGCAACCGCAGCTGGCTGACGCGCTGGAGCGGGGGTTGGTCATCGGCGCCCTGGCCGCAGCCGGCGCGTCGGTCACCCTCGTCGAGGCGGATGTCGCCCCCGGCGGCGGGCGCACGTGGCGAGCGCGCTCCGCCGCTCCGGTCAGCCGTCGCGTGACCGCTGCGGTTGCCGGCCGGGTCGACGCACGCGCGCTGACGCGAGAGGCCGGCGTCGTGCAGGCGATGCGCGCGGTCACCGGTCTGGCGGCGGGCGAGGTGCTGGAAGTGCTGGCAGCCGGCCCCGGCTCACCCGCCGCGTTCGCGCGTTGGGCCGACCGGGCAGGCCATGTGCTGCTGGCGGTCGAGCGGGCGACCGACGTTAGCGGCCGGCCGGGCATCCGGCTGCTGATCCGCAAGGGCGTCGGGTGAGGCACTGGCGGGGCGTCAGCAGTCCCGTAGCCGCTGGCAACGCGACGGTGCATCCATGAGCTCGGTGTTGTTGCTCTCCGGCGACCTCGTCGGGAGTCTGCGCATGGCGACTACCCGGATCGCCACCGAGCAGGTCACCGTCGTGCTGCTCGATCGAGCCGCCGCGGCGGCCCGGCCCGCCTCCGCCGACGCGCGAGCCGTCACCGCCGCCCTCACTGCCGGGGTCACTGTCCTCGTCCACGACGACGCCCTGCGACGGCGTGGTATCGGGCAGGTGCTCGAGGGGATCGGTATCACCGACCTCGACCGGGTCTCGGACCTGCTGGTCGACGGGGTCGACCAGGTGGCGTGGCTGTGAGCCGGCGCACGATCGCGGTGCTGCTGACCATGGATGGCGCCGCCGAGTCCACGGCCACGGCGCTGCAACTCGTCGAGTGTCTGATGCTGCGCGGCCATCGGGTCACCGTCTACGCCGCGGAGGCCGCCGCCGGGCTGACCGCGGGAGACAGCGAGGTCACCGGTACGGTGGCCGCGTTGCTGCGCCGCGGCGTCCATGGCGGGAACCTCGACTGGGTAGTCGACGAGGCGGCCACGCGGCGGCTGGGGGTGGACGATCGCTGCGTCCCCGGTGTGGTCCCTGGCTCACCGTCGGACCTCTGGGCCTTCGTGCGTGCCGCCGACCTCGTACTGAGCCCAGGCAAGGCCTGACATGCGCCGCGTCGTCAGCATCGTGCGCAGCGCACCTTCGGCATTGCGGGCCGGCCAGCCCGCGCTGGAAGCCAACGCCTACGCCGTGGCCGAGGAGGTCGACCTCACCGTCGTCTTGCGCGGCCCCGCCGTGGAGCTGGCGCTGCGTGCTTCCGGGGCCAGCCCGCACAGCGTGGCCGGCGCGCCGGCGCCGGTCTCGGCGGCTGGGCAGGACCTGCCCGGCCTGCTCGAGAGCGGTATCCAGATCCTGGTGGCGGCCGAGGACCTGGCCGCTCAAGGACTGCGCCCCGACGAGCTGGTGGCCGGGGTCCGAGCCGTGGACGAAGCGCGGCTGCTGGAAGTCCTCCGGGCGGCCGAGGGGTTACTCGTGTGGTGACCTTGCGTGGGCGAAACTAAGCAGAGCTGACCACTGCGAATAGCAGGAAAGGACTATGGCGGTCGGCGCGTGCCGCGTGCACGATCTGTAGGCACCGACAGGCAGGAGCGACGCGCGTGGTATGCCGGGTAGTGGTCGTCGATGACGCCGACTCCGTGCGGGACCTGCTGAGCATCCGTTTCGAGCTCGAGGACGAGTTGCAGGTGGTCGGCACCGGCGACGATGGCCTCGAAGCCGTCGACCTGGCGGGGGAGCTGCGTCCGGACGTCGTCGTCCTCGACAACCATATGCCCCATCTCGACGGCATCGCCGCGATCCCCCTGATCCGTGGCGTGGCACCGGCCACTCGCATCGTGATCTTCAGTGCCTGCGAGTCGGCGCACGACGCCGCACTGGAGGCGGGCGCCTGCGCCTACGTCGACAAAGGCCAGTCGCTGGAGACCCTCGTCACCGCGGTCCTCGACGCCGGTTCGCAGTGAGTGGCGGTTAGGCTCCCCGTCAGTACACCAGCGCGGTCGCCGCGTCGGCCGTCGCCAACTCCACGAAGCGAGCCGAGCCCGCCAGCTGCGTACCCGCGCGGAAGTCACCCTCCGATAGGCCCCGGCGGCTGGCGCACGGTGTGCACACGGTGACCGTGGCGGCGGCATACAGCGCGTCGAGCAGATCGGCGATGGGTGGAGCGTCGGCCAGCCGCAGCCGGCCGGGCACGTCGGGCTGCGCCAGCCGCACGCCCTCGACGGCCAGGAAAACGTGAACCTGCAGACCGCTGGCCAGCGCGACCGCGGCGACGTTGCAGCCGATGTGTGCGCGCTCGGGATCGTCCAGCGCGTGGGTCACCTTCACGACGAGTGACGTGTCCATGGCGCCTCCTGTGTCTGGGGGTTTGGTTCGTCTGCATCCGGCTTGGTCAGTCGCTCATGAGGCCTTCGCCGAGCAGGTCGGCCAGCTCCTTGGCGTTGCGCACGCCGTAGTCGCGGTAGCAGTTGTTGAACACCAGGTGGGTCTCGCGGGCCGAGTCCGTCAAGGGCCGGACCGCCTCCGACCAGGTTCGCAGCTCATCGGTGGAGTACAGGTACTCGAAGCGCTCGGCGGCGCTGATTCCGCGCTTCTCCCAGGTGTCGGTGTTGTGACCGTGGAAGCGCACCACCGCCAGGTCGGCGGTGGCCTCGAGCACGGGCGGCACCGAGGACGTGAAGCCCTGGGGCCCGTCGACGCACACCAGCGCCAGCTTCGTCTCACGCAGCAGGTTCAGCGTGCGCGCCTGCGTGCGCTCGTCCAGCCAGCTGTGGTGGCGGAACTCCACCGCCACCTGGTAGTCGGGCAGGCGTCCGGCGAGGTCCTCCAGGAACCCCCGATTGTCGCGGCGGGCGGTGAACCACTGCGGGAACTGGAAGAAGACCGCGCCGAGCTTGCCCGCGGAGTGCAGCGGCATCAGGGCCTCGCGGAAGTGCTCGAAGGCACGGTCGACGGCCTTGTCGGGCAGGTGCTGCAGGTAGACCGAGCGCTTTTCCGCGTGTTCGGCCGGCAGGTCGCCGGCGACGTCCTCCCACAGCGACTTGGGTTGCGTCGGGTGCTGGGTGAGCAGCGAGTAGGCCTTGACGTCGAACCGAAAGTCCTGCGGCGTGCGCTGCACCCACAGGCCGGCCAGGTCAGCGGTGGGCGGGTGATAGTAGGTGGCGTCGACCTCGACCATGGCGAAGATCGAGGCGTAGTGGCGCAAACGAGCCTCGGCCGACATCGACCGCTTCGGGTACCAGTCCGACTCCTTGGTCAAGGTCGGATCGGTCCACGACGCGGTGCCAACTCGGATCATGGTGGAACCTTACGGGCTGATCTGTCAGTAGCGAACCCGCTACAGCGCCGCCTTCCGGCGGTCGATGCAAGGTGGTATGAGTCCCACTCCGGATGGCCGCGCTGTGCGCATGTGTCAAGCGCTGCTGGCCGCCTGTGACC
>JALZLC010000163.1 GCA_030858885.1 Actinomycetota bacterium | reverse complement strand
CGTTGCTCCAGCGGGACGTAGGCGCGCTCCGTGGCGCCGGTGTAGATCTGGCGCGGACGTCCGATGAGCGCGCGAGTGTCGGGGTCGTCCCACATCTCCTTCCACTGGGCGATCCAGCCGGGGAGGCGTCCCAGGGCGAACACCACCGTGAACATGTCCAGCGGCAAGCCCATGGCCCGGTAGATCAGCCCAGAGTAGAAGTCCACGTTGGGATACAGCTTGCGCTCCACGAAGTACTCGTCGCTCAGCGCGACCTCCTCCAGCTCGCGGGCGATCTCGAACAGCGGGTCATCACCGGTCAGCTTGCCGACGACCTTGTCCGCGGCCTCCTTGATGATCCTTGCTCTCGGGTCGTAGTTCTTGTACACGCGGTGGCCGAAGCCCGGCAGCCGGAAGGGGTCGTTGCGGTCCTTGGCCCGCTTGACGAACGAGGCGGTGTCCTGGTCGGAGTCGCGGATCTGCAGCAAGGTCTCCACGACGTCCTGGTTCGCCCCACCGTGGCGCCGCCCCCACAGCGCGGCGATGCCGGCGGCGATCGCGGCGTAGATGTTGACGCCTGAGGAGCCGACCAGCCGGACCGTGGAAGCCGAGCAGTTCTGCTCGTGGTCGGCGTGCAGGATCAGCAGCAGGTCAAGAGCTTGGGCGATCTCGTCGTCGATCTGGAACGGCTCGGCCGGCACCGCGAACATCATGTTGAGGAAGTTCTCGGTGAAACCGAGGGTGTTCTGCGGATAGACGTACGGCTGGCCGATCGACTTCTTGTAGGCGGCGGCCGCGACGGTGGGCAGCTTGGCCATCAGGCGGTAGATCGAGACCTCGACGTCGTCGGGATCGGTGGGGTCGTAGTGGTCCTGATAAAAGGTCGACATCGCCGCGGTGGCCGCCGAGAGGATGGCCATCGGGTGGGCGTCGCGCGGGAAGGCGTCGAACAGCGGCCGCATGTCCTCGCGCAACAGGGTGTGGTGGGTGATTTGGGACTGGAACCCCGCCAGCTCGTCAGCGGTCGGTAGCTCACCGTGGATGAGCAGGTAGGAGGTCTCGGTAAAGTCCGACTGGTCGGCCAGCTGCTGGATCGGGTACCCCCGGTAGCGCAGGATCCCCTGCTCGCCGTCGATGAAGGTGATGGCGCTACGCACCGACCCCGTGTTGACGTAGCCGGGGTCGTAGGTGATCAGGCCCGTCTTGGAGCGCAGCTTGCCGATGTCGATGGCGCGCTCGTGCTCCGTGCCCTCCAACAGGGCCGTCTCGAACGTCTCCCCGTCGTACTCGATGCGTGCTTGGTCGCTCATGGTGATGTCCTTCGACGCGGGAGGCCGCCTCGCGACCTGATCTGCGGTGATCTGTAGGGCAGCGTACCCATCCCCACCCGCTGGCCTACGACGGGACGGTGAACTCGCCGTTCATGGTGGCCTCGTGACCGGGAACGTTGCAGTGGTAGCGGTAGGTGCCCGGCTCCAGCTGCACCTGCGCGGACTGCGTCTCGCCGGGCTGCGCCTCCACCACGGGCTCGTCGGGATCCAGGTCGTCGATGAGGACGTTGTGCACCGTTGCGCCCTCATTGATCAACTCGATGGTGGTTTCGCCCGCCGGTAGCTGCGCGGGTGCTGCTTCGAACTCGATGTCGATGGCCACGAAGGCGTTGCCGGCCGACTCGCCGGTCGGGGCTTGGGCACCCTCGCCTCCTTCGCCGGCCGCGGCCTCTTCCTCGGCGTGCAGCTCACGCATGCCGGCGGCACCGGCGAGGGTGCCGGCGGCCAGGACCGCAACGCAGGCCACGGTCACCCCGACGGCCAAGGCACGTGAGGTGATCACCGGCTTGGCCGCGACCAGCGCGGCCACCACCAGTATGTACGCGGCGATGGCCAGCGCGATGGTCGTCGCCGCCGCCTCGGGCACGGCCAGCAGCACCCGCGACAGCGCGAACGCGAAGCCGATGAACCCCACCATGACCGCAAGGGGCATGACGACGGGCAGGAAGACCCGCTGCCGGAAGTCGTCGTTCATCGCGCGCTCATGCTCATGATGAGGTCTTCACCCGCTCCAAGTCCTGTTCCAAGTCCCGCCAGTACAGCACGTCGGGACCGCCGTGCTCGTCTTCGGAGCTCCAACGGAACCACAGTGCAGCGATCACGATCCAGATGAAGAACCCACCGCCGATCTTCATCAGCAGGCCGGCGACCTGCTGGTCGGTCAGCGGGTCGATGCCGTAGCCGGCCGGGCCCAGCGCATAGCTGCGGTACAGCAGTCCCTGGCCGAAGGTGAGGAAGGACGCCGGCAGCGTCGGCACGATCGACTGGCCGAACAGGTAGGCCATCCGCGCGGGATAGGAGAAGTGGGGGAACTCCGGCAGAGGGCTGAGCACGGGCCACCACATCAGCAACGACACGGCGATCCAAACGGCGTGGACGCCGACGTGGAAGGCGTCGTTCTGCACCGACAGGTTGACCAGCGGCGGGAAGTGGTACCCGGCGATCCAGGCGTTGAAGATCAGCAGCGCCGGCAGCGGCTTGGTCAGCGCCCGCCAGGTCGCGGCGACGGGACGAGGATGCAGCAGCCTGCGCAACAACCAAGATGGCGTGCCAAGGATCAGCAACGGCGCAGCGACCAGCGAATAGATCAGGTGCTGGCTCATGTGGACGCTGAACAGCGTGTCGGCCAACTGGTGCATGGGCCAGTCCGAGGCCACCCAGATCGCGCCAACGCCGGTGAAAAAGTACCAGCGCTGGCGGGTCGTGACGGGAGGCCGCCCCGGCGCGTAGCGCGGCCCCCAGGCCGACAGGGCATACAGGTAGGCGCCGAGCAGCACGACGACGAGCAACCATGCGTCGGCGTGGGGCTGCCAGCTCAGGTCGTGGCTCATCCCTGGCATCTAGAACCCCGGCTGGGGGCCGAGGTAGAAGTTGGCGCCCACGATCCCGAACACCAGAAGGGCGAGGGCGACGCCGACGAAGAACAGCCGCCGGAACAACTTGTGGTCGAAGCGCAGGTGCATGAACCACAACACCACGAGCATGAACTTGAGGATCGTCAGGATGATCAAGGCCGGGATGCCGACCTGGGTGGAGAAGCCGCGGTCGAAGCTCTCGAAGAGGATGACCTCAAGCAGGGTCATCACGGCCAGGATGATGCCGATCTCGACGTACTGGCCGACACCCGGGTGGGTGTGCTCCTTGTCGTACTCGGTCTCTGCCACGACGCTTATCCCCCTGGTGCTGCGGTGGGCGCTGCCGGGATCAAGTACACGACGGTGAAGATGATGATCCAGACGATGTCGACGAAGTGCCAGTACAGCCCGATGTTCTCCACCGTGGTGTGCAGCTGTTGGGGCAACCGTCCCATCATCGAAGCGGTCCACATGGCCAGCAGCATCAGGATGCCCATCGCCACGTGCAGCCCGTGGAACCCGGTCAGCACGAAGAAGGACGAGCTGAAGGGGCTGGTGGTGAGGTTGAAATTCTCGGCGGCGAAGACGGTGAACTCGTAGAACTGCCCGGCAAGGAAGGTGGCCCCCATCAGGCCGGTGGCCAGGATCCAGGTGCGGAACTTGCGCATCTCGCCGGCCTGGATGGCCGCCAGCGCCAGCACCATGCCCAGCGAGGACATCAGCAGGATGAAGGTCGACACCGAGGTGAACGGAATGTCGTAGATCCCCGCCGGAGTCGGCCCCTCGTTGGTGCGCCCGACGTAGATGAGGTACGTCGAGATCAGCGCGCCGAAGAACAAGCACTCCGACCCGATGAAGGTCCACATCGCCAGCTTGTTGTTGCTCAGACCCAGGCTGGTGCTGTGCTCGTAGTCGGTTCCCGGTAGGGGAGCGCTCGAGTCACTCATCGCACGGCTTGCGGGCAGGTCACTGGCCGCCATCAGGCGTGCTCCTCGGCGCTGGGCTCCAGCACCCAGCCGAACAGCCCCGACACGATGAGCAGGCCGCCGAGGGCCAGCAGCGCCACCTGGACGGGACCGCCGGCGTAGACGCCCCAGCCGGCGATCGGCATGCCGGCCGCGGCGACGACGGGGTAGTAGGAGGGGCTCGGCATGTGGATGTCGGCGTGGCCGGTGTGTCCAGGCCCGTGGGCGGGTTGCGCCTGGTCGTCCACCGCGGCCTCGCCCGGGTGGTGGTCAGGCGATGCACCCGCGGGCACCCGGACCGGGGGGCGCGTGGCGCCACCCACGTACTTGCGGTGCCACAGCTCGTCACGGGCCGAGATCTGCGGCACCTCCTCGAAGTTGTAGTGCGGCGGCGGGGAGGTGGTCATCCACTCCACGGTGCGCGCGTCCCACGGGTCGTCCCCGGCCGGTTCGCCGCGGCGGCGGGTGACCGCGAGGTTGGCGATGAACACCGCGATCGAGGCGGCGATGATGAAGGCGCCGACCGTCTCGACCAGGTTCCAAAAGTTCCAGCCCATGCCGTCGGCGTAGGTGTAGATGCGCCGGGGCATGCCGTCCAGGCCCAGCAGGTGCATCGGACCGAAGGTGACGTTGAAGCCGATCAGCATCAGCCAGAAGTGCAGCTTGCCGAGCCGATCGTCGAGCAGGCGGCCGGTGACCTTGGGGAACCAGTAGTAGGTGCCGGCGAACAACCCGAAGATCGACCCGCCGAACATCACGTAGTGGAAGTGCGCCACCACGTAGTAGGTGTCGGTCTGCTGGTAGTCCGACGGCACGATCGAGTGCGTGACCCCCGACAGACCGCCGATGGTGAACATCGCCACCAGGCCGACACCGAACAGCAACGGCGTCTGCAGGCGAATCCGCCCACCCCACAGGGTTCCCAGCCAGTTGAAGATCTTCACACCGGTCGGCACCGCGATGAACATGGTGGACAACCCGAATGCCGCGTTGGCCACTGGCCCGAGGCCCGCCGCGAACATGTGGTGCGCCCACACGCCCCAGCCGAGGAAGGCGATGGCGATCATAGAGAACACCATCGCCGAGTAGCCGAACAGCGGCTTGCGCGCGAAGACCGGCAGCACCTCGGACACGATCCCGAAGGCCGGCAGGATCAGGATGTAGACCTCGGGGTGACCGAACAGCCAGAACATGTGCTGCCACAGCACGGGATCGCCGCCGGTGGCCGGGTTGAAGAAGTTGGTGCCGTAGCGCACGTCGAACATCAGCTGCCACAACGCCACGCCGATGACCGGCATCGCGAACAGCATCAGAAACGACGTCACGAAGGTCGCCCAGGTGAAGATCGGCAGGCGCATCAGGGTCATGCCGGGCGCACGCATGTTCAGGATGGTGACGATGAAGTTCACCGACGACGCCAGCGACGCGATGCCGGCGATCTGCAGGCCGACCGAGTAGAAGACCATCCGCGAGATGTGGTTGGCCTCGGCCACCGCGAGCTGGCCTGCCGCCTCCGTCGCGGTCGGGTCGGGGCCGATGATGTTCAGCGGCGCGTAGTTGAACCAGCCACCGTCGGGTAGCCCGCCGAGGAGCACCCCGGAGTAGATGAAGATGCCGGCGGCGAGGAACACCCAGTAGCTGAAGGCGTTCAGCCGGGGGAACGCCACGTCCCGGGCGCCGATCTGCAGCGGCAGCAGGTAGTTGAAGAAGGCGGCTCCCAGCGGCATCAGCGCGAAGAAGATCATCGTCAGGCCGTGCATGGTGAACAGCTGGTTGTACGCGTCGGCCGACAGCAGCGTGTTCTCCGGGCGGGACAGCTGCACGCGGATCAGCAACGCCTCGATGCCGCCGACCAGGAAGAAGAAGAAGGCGGTGACCCAGTACAGAATGCCGATCCGCTTGTGATCGACCGTGGTGATCCAGCTCCAGATGCCGGTCTCGGCGGTGGGACGCCGGAAGGCGCTGCGCCGGGTGACCGGTTCGTGGGCGGTGACAGCCATGGGTGTCGGCTCCGCTACTCGAGGGTGCGCAGGTACGCCACCAGGGCGTCCGCGTCGGCGTCGGACAACTGCAGGTTGGGCATCTGGGAACCCGGCTTGACCGCCTGCGGGTCCTTCAGCCACGCGGTCAGGTTCTCGTCGTTGTTCTCCAGGATGTACCCGGCGAACTTCTCGCGCTGCTGGAAGTGGGTGAGATCGGGTCCGACGCGGGCCTCCGCGCCTTCGTAGCCCGTGATCGCGTGGCAGGCGATGCAGGTGCGCTCGGTGAACAGCTGCTCGCCCTGCGCCGCCAGCTCGTCGGTCGGGCTGGCGGCGGGCTCGGTCTGGCTTGAGATCCAAGCCTCGAAGTCGGGGGCCGCGTCGGCCACGACCACGAAGCGCATGTTGGCGTGCGACAGGCCGCAGAACTCGGCGCACTGGCCTTCGTACCTGCCTGGCTCGCTGGCTTCGATCGTCATGGTGCGCTGGTGACCGGGGACGACGTCCTGCTTGCCGGCGAGCTTGGGAACCCAGAACGAGTGGATGACACCCGTCGGGTCGGTGGGCTGCTGACCGATCGACTCCATCGTCAGGTACACGGGACGGTCCACGGGGATGTGCAGCTCGTTGGCGGTGACCACGCCCTGGCCTTCTTCACCGGTGTACTCGAACTCCCACCAGTACTGCTTGCCGATGACGCGGACCTCCAACGGGTCGGACGGCACCGCGGCGAGGTCGAAGATCGTCTTGACGGTCGGCACGGCGATCGCGGCCAGGATGATCGCCGGGATGATGGTCCACATGATCTCGAGGCGGGTGTTGCCGGCCACCTGCTTGGGGATCGACTGATCGTCGCCGCCCCGGTCCCGGAAGCGGAACACCGCGTACAGGATCAGGCCCTGGACCAGGATGAAGACCACCACGGCGATCACGAAGACCACGTACCACAGGTTCTGCTGGGTGTCGGCCACCGGGCCCTGTGGTGTCAGCGTGTTCTGCGGGTGATCGGTCTGGCAGCCGGCCAGCAGCAGCCCGGCAAGGCCGACAGCGGCCCAGCTGCACACGCCGCGACGAGCGCTGCGCACTGCGCCGAGGGGGCGTCGAGCCCTCATGCGTCCTCCATGTCGATCCGGCGGCATCCGGGCCTCGCGGGCGGGCAACGGCGGTCAGTCTAGGGGGCCGCTGCGCCAGGTTCTGACGGACTGGTGCCTACCGCTTCGCTGCTTGAGGACGGCTTGCTGCACCCCTGCAACGCGGCGGGTGACCCCCTGGCCCGCCAGTGTCGCATGACCGCCGCCGCGCCGCCCAATCTCGGAGGGGGTTCCGCGCGAAGCAACGAACCTCAGCCGACCTACTCCAGGTCGGTGCGCTCGTCGGACAAGCGCTCGGCGACGAAGGTGCCGAGTGGATCGAAGCGGTAGTGCGCGAAGTCCTTGCGGAACTCCAGATCCAGATGCGCCTGGCCGGCCCGGTGCTTCTCTAGGGAGAAGATGACCC
>JALZLC010000210.1 GCA_030858885.1 Actinomycetota bacterium | reverse complement strand
AGGACTGAGACAGGGCCGATGTCCAGGACTTTCGTCCAAGCAGGCCAACGAAGTAGGCCGGCTAGTACTCCTCCTCCTGCTCGATGGCAAGGCCTTCGAGCTGATCGCGGGCGGTGTCGCGGTCGTGTTCGCTGGCCTCCTGGGTGTCGCTGCCCTCGCGGGCGACCCGGCGCACGTCATCGGGGTCGATGCCCTCGTCGGCCAGCGCCCGCAGCTCCTCGTCGGTCAGCTCCACCTCCGGCTGCGCGCTCAGGCGGCGGCGGACCCGCTCGTCGCCGGTCGCCTCGGGTGGATTGCGCCGCTCCCGGGTCATCGCAGGAGCCCGTCGACGTCGGCCTGCTTGCTGCGCACGGACTCGGCGGCCTCGCGCAGGTTGGCCATCTCGGCGTCGGTCAGGTCCAGCTCCACCACCTCGGTGACGCCACCCTTACCCAGCCGGGCCGGCACGCCGAGATACACGTCGCTGATGCCGTATTGGCCGGTCACCCAAGCGCAGACGGGCATCACGGCACCCTCGTCGGTGGCCACCGCCTGAGCCATGCGAGCCGCCGCCGACGAGGGGGCGTAGTAGGCCGACCCCGTCTTGAGCAGCGCCACGACCTCGGCGCCCCCGTCGCGCGTGGCTTGGACCAGCGCTTCCACCTCCTCGTCGGACAGGAGGTCCGCCAGCGGCTTGCCCTCCACCGTCACCTTTGACGGCACCGGCACCATCGTGTCTCCGTGCGAGCCGAGGGTGATCGCCTCGACCGCCAGCGGGGAGACGCCGAGCTTGGCCGCCACCTTGTCCTGGAAGCGAGCCGTGTCCAGCATCCCGGCCTGGCCCATCACGCGCTCGGTGGGTAGACCGGACGACTTCTGGAACAGCGCCGTCATCTCGTCCAGAGGGTTGGACACCACGATGACCACCGCGTCGGGTGAGGTGTCGGCGACCTGCCGAGCCACACCGCCCACGATCTCAGCGTTGTCGGTCAGCAGGTCCATGCGGCTCATCCCGGGCTTGCGTGGCTTGCCGGCGGTGACGATCACGATGTCGCTGCCGGCGGTCGCGCCGTAGTCGTTGCTGCCGGTGACGACGGTCTCGTAGCCCTCGATCGGCCGGGACTGGTTCATGTCCAACGCCAGGCCCTGCGGCAGGCCCTCGACGATGTCGGTGAGCACCACCTCGTCGGCGTAGCCCGCCTGGGCGACGCGCTGCGCGGTGGTCGAGCCGTACTTGCCGGCGCCGACGACGGTGATCTTCACGGTGCACTCCTGTCGAGGGACGGGGCCCTGTACGCCGTCGACGAGCCTACCCATCCGGTGGCCGCCTACCTGTGGCGGCCACCAGGCCGGCCGGCGGGGGCGGGGATCTGGTGGCCGCCAGCAAGGTGTTGTGCAGCAGCATCGCGCGGGTCATCGGGCCGACGCCGCCTGGCACGGGAGTGATGGCGCCGGCGACCTCGGCGACGGTGTCGTAGTCGGCGTCGCCGAACAGCCCGCCGTCGTCGCGGCGGTTGATGCCGACGTCGAGCACGGCAGCTCCGGGCTTGATCATGTCGGCGGTCAGCGTGTGGGGCACACCGGTGGCGACCACCACGATGTCGGCCTGCCGGGTGTGGGCGCCGACGTCGCGAGTTCCGGTGTGGCACATCGTGACCGTCGCGTTGGCGCCGGTTCGCTTGAGCGACAGCAGCATCGCCAGCGGCCGACCCACCAGCTGGGAGCGGCCGACGATCACTAGGTGCGCCCCGGCGGTGAGAATGCCGTGCTCGTCGAGCAGCACCTGGCAGCCCAGCGGCGTGGCCGGCACCAGGAAGGGATCCCCGCGCAGCAACCGGCCGGCGTTGACCGGGTGCAGGCCGTCGACGTCCTTGGCGACAGCGGTGCGCTCCTGCGCCTCGACGGCGTCCAGGTGGTCGGGCAGCGGCAGCTGCACGATGATCCCGCTGACCTGCGGATCGGCGTTGAGCCGGTCGATCTCAGCCAGCAGCGCCCCCTGAGAGGTGTCCGCGGGCAGTCGGGCCCCCAGCGAGCGCATGCCCACGGCCTGGCAGTCGCGCTCCTTGCCCGCGACGTAGACCGCACTCGCCGGGTCGTCGCCCACCAGCACGGCCGCCAGGCCCGGCACGATGCCCCGGTGGGCGAGCTCGGCCACCTGGGCGGCCACACGCCGGCGCACCGCTGCCGCGGTGGCCTTGCCGTCGATGATCCGTGCAGTCATGTCACCGAGACGCTACCCGCGCTGCGGTTGGCGCACGATCTCGACGAAGCTGGTCAGCGTGAGCCAGGGCAGGCGCAGGTTGCCGGTGAACATCGCGGCCAGCAAGCCGAGGCAGACCAGCAGTGCCGCGCCGAGCAGCCACAGCGGCAGGAGCAGCACGCGCAGCACGATCCCCAGTCCCCCGCCGGTGGTGACGGACAGCGCCGAGACCACCAGCAGCGACACGCCCATGACCACGGTCCGATCCAGGCGCAGCCGACCCTCGGCGGCATGGATGACGACGGGCACCAGCACCGCGGTCAGCAGCGCGACCGCCCCCGTGAACACCGCCCGGGCCCACGCGCGGCGCCGATCACTGCCACTCACCCGCTCGGCGAGCAGGAACGACCAGGCCAGCGGGGGCATCACCACCGCCGGCCACAGCGGTCGCCGGGCGAAGACGTGGGCGAGCAAGTGGATGCCGACCAGGGCGGCCGCCACTGGGAGTAGGTCGGCGGCGCCGAGCCAGCCCCCTTGCACAGCGGCCAGCGGCACGCCGACGAGAGCGACCAGCAGCAATGTCCATGGCCACACCGAGCCCCGGCGCGGTGGCGGGTCAGGCAACCCTGCGGGTCTGTCGTCAGGTGGTTGGCCCGTCGAGTGGTCGCGCGGTTCCTGGGCCGACGGTCCCCACAGGGCACGCCGGTCGATGCGCGATGGCGGTGCGTCGAGCCTGCGCGTGACCTCCGGCGGCTCCCAGTCGCCCTCCGGTGCCTCGTCGCCGCCGTCCCACTCGGTCTCCGGTGCCTCGTCGCCGCCGTCCCACTCGGCCGGTAGTGCGTCCTGGCCGCTGTCCCAGTCGTCGGGGTAGCGGTAGGTCTGGGAGTCGCGCCCCACCGCCGGCAGCAGCATCGTCGGGTCGGCTTCCAACCCTGCCTCCAGCACCGCGCGGCAGGAGGCCGGGCGATCCCCGGGGTACGACGACAGCGCATAGCGCACGCCCGAGGGCAGGTCCAGCGCTGCGCCGTCGTCGAGGAGCGCGACCAGCCGCTGCCCCCGGGCACCGGTCACCAGCGCGACGACGGTGGCAGCGAACGAGTACACGTCCGCCGGGGGGCCGATGCGGCCGGTGACGACCTCTGGAGCGCTGA